>NZ_FUYD01000013.1:0-65678 GCF_900167505.1 Clostridium sp. USBA 49 | reverse complement strand
GAGGATTTCTTATACTTGCTGCAATAATTTCAGTATTTATGTTGTGTTTTGAATATATAGTTGATATTTTTTCAATTAAATCCATACCATTAGTTGAAATATCATCTAACCTTCCTAAAAATGGACTTACAAAGCTTGCTCCTGCATTTGCTGCAAGTAAAGCTTGTGCTGCTGTAAATACTAATGTAACATTTGTTTTAATTCCTTCTTTTGAAAGCACATTAACTGCCTTCATTCCTTCCCCTGTCATAGGTATTTTAACTACCATATTTTTATGTATTTTAGCTATTTCTCTACCTTCTGCAATCATACTAGGCGCATCATCGCTTGTAACTTCTCCACTTATTGGACCATCAACTATAGAAGTTATTTCTTTTATTACTTCTTTAAAATCTCTTCCCTCTTTAGCAATTAATGATGGATTTGTAGTTACTCCACAAATGACACCCATTTCATTAGCTTCTCTAATTTCCTTAACATTAGCAGTATCAACAAATAATTTCATTGTAAAAATTCCTCCTTTAATTTCCAACATATAAGGTTAATCGATAACAATTGTACGTACATGTAATTTGTACTACACTTGTATTTTAAGCCATTTATCCATATAATTCAATATATTTTGAAAGTTTTTAATACTATTTTAAAATATATACTAGAATTAAAGTATTTTCATATATAGAATTTAAAATATTATATATAAAAAGTAAATATAATTATATCAAATATAAAATTTTTACAATACTACTTGTACGTATAATCTGTAAATGTTATAATAATTTTCTACAAGTTATTTAATGATTAACCTACAATAAGCTGTAAATTAATTCCCACTATTTTATATTGTTTCTAAATTTCTATTATATATAGTGGTCAATATTTAATAAAAAGACTTTTTGTAATATAATAATTAAATATATTAAAAAAATAAGCAGGTGTAATATATATGTCAGTAAAAAAACCAAAATATCAACAACTTAAAGACTATATAATATCAGCAATTAATTCAAATGAATTAAAGGTAGGAGACAAAATATATTCTGAAAATGAATTAGCAGAAAAATTTGAAATGAGCAGACATACTGTAAGGCAAGCTTTAGGAGAACTTGTTAATGAAGGATGGCTATATAAAATTCAAGGTAAAGGTACTTTTGTTGACGAAAAACATAATAAAACAGCAAGTAAATCTAAAGTTGTAGCTGTTATTACTACTTATTTAAGCGACTATATATTCCCTTCTATTATAAGAGGTATAGATACTGTACTTTCTGAAAATGGCTATAATATTCATTTAAGCTGCACATATAATCAGCATGAAAAAGAAAGACTCTGCCTTGAAAATTTATTGAATCAAAATGTATCTGCAATAATCGTGGAACCTACTAAAAGTGCTCTGCCAAATCCTAATATTGATATGTATAAAAATTTTATAAACTTAAATATACCTATTTTATTTATCCATGGCTGCTATAAAGAACTAAATTGTTCTTATATTGTTGAAGATGATACTGAAGCTGGATTTTTAGCAGCAAAACATCTTATAGAATTAGGTCATAAAAATATTGGAGGAATTTTTAAAATTGATGATATTCAAGGGCATATGAGATTTGCTGGATTTCAAAAGGCTCTTTATGAAAACTCAATAAAAATTTCTGATTCTAGAATTCTTTGGTTTGAAACTTCTGATATAGATGATAATTTTAAATCTAAATATACTTACTTTGAAAAAATATTATCTGATTGTACTGCAATAGTTTTCTACAATGATCAAACTACAATTAAATTTATGGATATTATAAGAGAAAAAAATTTAAATGTTCCTGAAGACATATCTATAGTAAGTTTTGATGATTCTCAGCTTGCAGTAGCTTCTGAAATTAAACTTACAACAGTTGCTCACCCTAAAGAAGCTCTTGGAAAAGAAGCTGCAAAAGCAATAATAAATATGATTAAAAAAAATCAAGATTATTATAATATAAAAATGAAACCTAAATTAATTATAAGGAAAAGTACAAAAGAATTAACATCTAATATATAAAAAAGCAGATTAAATTAGTCTGCTTTTTTTATAAAATAACTACTTTTACTTAAATCTAAAATAATATTCTGAAGTTTCATTTGTTATAGCCTTAAATTTATATCCTGAATTTTTATAATAATTTATAATTTCAGGAAGAGCTATAGCTGTATTTTTATTAACTTGATCACAGTGAAGAAGTAAAAATATTCTTGAGTAAGACTTCCCCACTACATTGTGTGATTCCATAATTAATTTATTAACTGGAGTATTATAATTTAATCCATCAGAAAGACTTGCGTTCCAATCATATATTTTATAGTTTTTTTTATGAAGCCTATCTAAAAGTTCAGAATTTAAAAATGGTTTGCTTCCTCCTGGAAATCTAATAATATTAGGCCTAAAGCCAAGTACTCTATTTACTTCTTCTGCAGTATCATCCATTTCTTTTATAAAATTATCATAACTTGAATAAATTTGATTATATTTATGAGAAAAACTGTGAAGTCCTATAGAATGTCCTTCATCATACATTCTTTTTAAAATATTTTCTCTTCCCTTTATTTTACTTCCAACTACAAAAAAAGTTGCTTTAACATTATTTTCTTTTAAAATATCTAATATCTTATCACTTACTATATAACTTGGGCCATCATCAAAAGTTAAATAAATAACTTTTTCTTTTTTGTATTCTTCCTTACTATCTTTTGTATCTTTTGCTAAAACCATTTTTGAAGTTATCATGCAAAGAATTAATATTAAATAAACAAATGAAAAAATATATAATAAGAACTTTTTATCTTTTTCTCTCATGTCTTAATCCTCCAAGGTAAAAATTAAATTATCTATTTTAGTATAACCTAAAATAGATAATTTAAAATTTTTGTCCTTATTCTTGACATGTTATATTCCCTTTATATAATTTTCTATTTTCTAATGAAAATATTTTTTCTGAAAAACTTCCTATATTAGTTTCTCCAAGAACTCTATTCATATCATACATTCTTGCATCTATTATATCTAAATGATGTAATAGCTCTGCTTCTGGAAACATTGGCTTTACCGGACTTCCGTATTCTGGCTCATAATGATGAGAGAGTATCATATGTTGTAACATTATAGTTACTTCCTTATCTGCTCCTACATTTTCAGCTGCTATTTCCAAATTTTTAACACCTTGAATTATATGCCCTAAAAGCTGTCCTTCTACTGTATATTCGCTAACTATCCCAAGATTATTAGCATTCATTTCTTCAATTTTTGCCATATCATGAAGTATAATGCCTCCGTATAATAAATCTTTATTTAAATATGTATATATTTCGCAAAGCTTTTCTCCAGCTTTAAGCATTGTAAGTATATGATATAAAAGTCCTGATTTTATAGAATGGTGATTTTTCATAGCAGCAGGATAATGCATTAATTTTTCTTTATTTTTTTCTATAATAAAATTGACAATATTTTTTATATCTTTATTTTTTATACTTGAAATATATTTATTAATTTCACTATACATAAAATCAGATTCTAATGGTGCAGTCTCTACAAAATCTTCTATATTAACTTTGTCTTCTTCTACTGCTTCTCTTAATCTTTCTATTTTAAGTTGTAATGAATTTTGCCAAAGGTTTACTAATCCTCTGACCTTTATAAGCATATTTTTAAGATATCTTTTTTCATCTCCATCTGAATATTCCCAAAGCTTTGCATTTATTTCACCAGTTTTATCTCCTAAAGTAAAATCCATATATTTTTTACCATTTAAAGATGTTTTTAATTCTACAGACTTTACAATAAAAAATCCATCTATCCTTTCATTAACTTGAAATTCATTAATTTTTTTAAATTCCAATTAAATTCTCCTCTCTTATATAAATTTACTGAATTTATATATTATTAAATAGCTTTTAATATATTATCATATTGCTTGCTAACTAAATTAATATATAAATTTTAAACTTTAATAATGAAAATTTACATAAAAATATACTTATAATTATAAGTAATTTTTAATGTAAGTACAATTGAGAAATATATTATAATCATTTATATCTTGTTATAATATTAAATTTTTAGACAACATATATAATGAACATATATATTGATTAGAATACAATATAAAATAGCTTCCACTATACAATTTATATTGTCTTTAAATATATTTATCTCTACATATGGTAATCAATATTTAATAAAAAACTTTTGTAAAATAATAATATAATTTATAGTTTATTATAAATTAATTATATTTAGCAATGAATTAAATTTTTTTATTAAACAATAATATATATGTATAATATTTTAAAGGAGTGTGTTAAATGTCGCTAAAAAATGCTATGACTGCAGATTTTTTACGTTCAGCATATGGTGGAGAAAGTATGGCTCATATGCGATATCTTATTTGGGGAGAAAATGCTCAAAAAGATGGTTATCCAAATATAGGAAGACTTTTTAAGGCTATTGCATATGCAGAGTGGTGTCACGCCAAAAATCACTTTAATGTATTAAAAGAACAGGTAGGAGATAACACTGTTGCAGCAGGTGGAGTATTTGGAAATACAAACATTATAGAAAATCTTCAAGGTGCAATTAATGGTGAATTACATGAAGTAGAGCAAATGTATCCAGTTTATTTAGAAACTGCAAAATTTCAAGAAGAAAAAGATGCTCAGCGTTCTTTTCACTTTGCTTTAGAAGCTGAAAAAATTCATGCTGAAATGTTTAAAAATGCACAAAATTCAGCTAAAGAAGGAAAAGATATAGGAAATGAAACTATATACATATGCCCAGTTTGTGGTTTTACTGAAATTGGAGATAATGTAGAAAAATGCCCAGTTTGTGGAGCTAAAAAAGAATTATTTAAATCATTTTAAAAATTTTTAAGGCAGGCTTTTAGTTTAAAGCCTGCCTTAAATTTAAATATATTAAATTTTAATACTTTATTATTTCTCCGCTACTAAATAAATAAATATACTTTTCTTTAGGCTTTTCTCCTATTATACTTTCTATTGCCTTTGCATAATAATAAATCTGCCTTTCATATCTTTTTTTAATTTCTTCCATATTTTCTTTCGTTATATAATCTGTTTTATAATCTAAAAGAACTATACCATCTTCTTCTTTAAAAAAACAATCTATAACTCCCATAAGAAGAGTTTCTTCTTTTTCATAAATTTCTTTTGAAAGGTTATTATTTATCTCTGTACTTTTTACTCTTATATGAAATGCAACTTCTCTTTCTATATCTTTATCTAAATCATTTACTTTAAGCATTCTTTTGCCAATAGGTGATTTAAAAAAGTTTAAAATTTTATCTATATTTATAGTTTTTGCCTGTTCCTCTGTAAGAAGCTCTCTTAAAACCATAGATTTTATTTGTTTATCTATTTCATTAAAACTGCCTACATTTTTTAAATCAATATGCTGCATTACAAAATGTAAAACTGTTCCTCTCTCTGCAGCCGATAAGCCTTTCCTTTCCTCTAAAAAAGCTGGTTTTTTAGATATTTTTTCTACAAACATAGGTGTTGTATATTCGTCTTTTTCTGGATTATTTATAAGTCTTTTCAGCTCTGTAACTGAAAGCTTTGCAGGTATTTTAGAAGCTTCTGTATATTTATATGAAAAACTTAATCTTCTCTCTACTTCCTTCTTAAACTTACTTTCAGGTTTTTTATCTTTTATTTCTTCTAGATATCCACAATTTATTTCTTCACCTTCGTTTTTATCCACACTTTCTTCTAAAATATTGTTAACAACATCTTTTTTATCCCAAAGTTTAATTTCCCATCTTGAATTGTTAGAAGAAATTTTCCCTATTTTAAAATCTTCTACTTTAGCAATATTTCTTAATATTTCACCATCTTTATGCTTAAGTATTGCAAGTACAATCCATTCTAAATAACTCTTTGCATTAAATGCAGCATACTCTGGGACATTTTCATTATTTTTTTCTAAACTATCACACCATTTACTTAAAGAAGCTTCTATATCATTTAGCATACCAGTTATAATAAGTTTTTCCTTTGCTCTTGTAAATGCAACATACAAAATTCTTATTTCTTCAGAAAGAGTTTCAAGTTTTATTTTATTTTTAAGTGCCATTTTAATTATAGTAGAATGCTGTATTCTTTTTTCAGGATTTATATACTCTGGTCCAATTCCTAATTTTTGATGATAAAGAATTTTATTATTTAAATCCATCATATTAAAATTTTTCCCGCTGGATGAAAGTATAACTACTGGAAATTCCAATCCTTTACTCTTATGTATGCTCATAATTCTTACTACATTTTCATTTTCACCAAGTATCTTTGCACTACCCATATCTCCATTACTATTTTTTAATTTATTTATAAAATTTACAAAATTAAATAGTCCTCTATAACTTGTTTTTTCAAATTGTCTTGCTCTTTCAAAAAGTATTCTCAAATTTGCCTGTCTTTGAACTCCACCAGGCATAGCTCCAACATATCCGTAATACCCAGAAGATGTAAATAGATACCAAATAAGTTCATCTATAGGCATAAATTGTGCTTTATCTCTATAATTTTCTAAATTCTCCAAAAAGTTTTTAACTTTTTTTAAGGTATTTTCATTACTTTCATTTTTACTACTTTCAGCAAACTTTTTAAGAGCTATATAAAATGGTACTTTATTATCTACAAGCCTTATGTCTATAAGTTCTTCTGGAGTAAAAGAAAATATAGGACTTCTTAAAACTGCAATAAGAGGAATATCTTGAAGAGGATTATCTATAATTTGAAGTAAAGACATCATAGTTCTTATTTCTATAGTTTCAAAATATCCATTACCTGTATCTGCATATACAGGTATTCCTTCTTTTTCAAATTCTTCTACAAATATTGCTGCATAATCTTTTGTAGCACGAAGAAGTACAACTATATCTCTATATTGAAGATTTCTATAATCATTTAAGCTTTTATCAAATACTTTAAAATTTTTACCATCTTTTGTCATAATTAATTCTTTAATTCTTCTGGCAGCAACTCTGGCTTCAATTTGAATATTATCTAAACTTTCTTCTTCATCTTCCTCATCTAATATTTCTGATACTTCTTTTATATCTTCTGATACTTCTTCTTTTTTATCTTTTTTCTCTATAATATGAATTTCAATAGGTCCTCCTGTTATACTGTCATAATCTTGTATAATTTTATAATCTGCTCCTAAATTCAGTGCCTCTTTATCTGTATATTCAAGCTCTCCTATATTTTTAGACATTAGAGATTTAAAAATATAATTTACTCCATCTATAATTTCGCTTCTACTTCTAAAATTTTTATAAAGAGTTATAACCCTGTTTTTACTGCCCTCTTCTTTAGAATAATTTTCATATTTCTCTAAAAAAAGTTCTGGTACTGCCTGTCTAAACCTATAAATACTTTGCTTTATATCTCCAACCATAAACACATTAGGATTATCTTCAAATTTTCTTGAAACCATATTTATTATAACTTCTTGAACTAAATTACTGTCTTGATATTCATCTACTAAAATTTCATCAAAATGCTTTCTAAACTCTAATGCTATTTCAGAAGGCACAATTTCATCATTTTCATCTTTAGCCGTTAATATACTTAATGCTAAATGTTCTAAATCATTAAAATCTAAAATACCTCTTTCTCTTTTCTTTTCTGTATAAAGCTTATTAAAATCTAAAATTAAATTTCCAAGTTCTTTCATAAGAGGATACATAAAAATCAATTCTTCTTTTATTTCTTCATTACTAAAGTTAAAAAAATCATTATTTATTTGTTTTATTTTTTCCTTTACTTTTTTATTTCTTATATCTGTTAATTTTTTCTTTAAATCTTCATCGTAAATATCATTTTTCTTTAATGTTTTTAATTTAGAAAATTTACAGTTTTCAAATTCATATTTAATAACTTCCCATTTTGAATTTAAAGAAAGTATTAAATTGTCAATAATATTCATATCATCATTAAATGTATCCAAATATAACTCTAATCCAGAAGAATTTTTAATCATATCTATTGCCTTATTTATTAAAGCTTTAATTTCAAAAAGTTCAAGCTTTACAGTTTCTATAATAACCTTTCCCCATTTAGTTTCTTTAAAATCAAAATCCTCATTTACATTAAAAGCTTCATAAGCCTCTTTAATCCATTTTTCAGGCCAAGGTCCACTCATTACAAATTTATATAAATTAATAACTATATCTTTAAGTTTAGCATCACTTCTTCCTCCTCCATAAGCTTCAACAAGTCTTAAAAAATTACTTTCAGTATTTTCTTCTGCTTCTTTATACTTTTCTTCAAAAAATTCATCTATAGTTTCTGATTTTAAAAGTATTTCTTCCGTACTATCTGCAATTCTAAAATCAGGATCTAAATCTATGCGATGAAAATTATTTCTTATAATATCTAAACAAAAAGAATGCATAGTTGTTATTTTAGACTTATTTAAAAGAGTAAGCTGTCTTTGAAGGATTTTAGATTCAGGATTTTTATCTAAAGCTTTAGAAATTGCATCTCCTATTCTTTCTCTCATTTCAGCTGCAGCAGCATTTGTAAAAGTAACTACTAAAAGTCTATCTATATCAACGGGATTTTCTTCATTGCTTATAATTCTAATAATTCTTTCAACTAAAACTGCTGTTTTACCTGAACCTGCAGCTGCAGCTACAAGAAGATTACAATTTCTTGTTTCTATAGCTTCCTTTTGCTCTTTAGTCCAATTAGTATCGCTCATTTATATATCCTCCTTCTCAATTTCTTTTTTCATAAGAGTCCAAATTTCTTCATTCTTCTTTTCATTTAAATACTTATATTTATTTTCTTTTATACTAGCATCAAATTGGCATATACTTTTAAATTCACAATATTCGCAAGGCGTATTTTTATTTTGTTTATATGGTTTAATACTTATATTCCCATTTAACATATCTTCACAAATATTTATAACCATTTTTCTTGCATATTTTCTAAGAATTTCAAATTCTTCTAATGTAGCACTTGAAGTATGGTTATCTACAACCCCACTCTTTTGAGTAACTCTTGCAGGGATTATTAATGAATATCCTTCCTTAGTTTCAGTAATAGTTAAATCCATTGCTTTAATTATTTCTATATCTTTAAGTAAAATGCCTTTCATCTTAAGCTCTCTTAAAATAGCTTTTTTTATTTCATCTTCATTGCTGTTTCCATCTACCTTAACTATTGGATCATCTATCTTAAAATAAAATATACCTCCAGGAATAACTCCTTTTTCTATATACTTTTCTTTATTAGAAATAATAGCATCAAGATAAATTAAAAGCTGCAATTGAAGTCCATAGTAAACATCACTTAATTTAAAAGCCTTATTACCTGATTTATAATCAATTATTCTTATGTAAATACCATTTTCAGTTTCAAGTTCATCCACCCTGTCTATCCTGCCTATAAGTTCAATTTTATCTCCAGATGGAAGAATAATATCTATTGGAGGATAATCTCCTTTACTTTCAAAAGATACTTCATGTCCTACAGGATTAAATTTACTTCTTTTAACATGTTCACTTATTATATTTACTGACTTTACAAGCACTCTTTTAAGCTTATTTGATATATATTTGTATCTTGGAGAGCTATTTAATATATATCCTGTTTTACCATTAATTTTTTCTTCTACAATTTGAGTTATAGCCTCTTGTGTAAATTTTTCATCTACATCTCTAAAAGTTACAGCCTCTTTATCTAAAACATTTGCAAATTCATCTAATACTTCATGCAAAAATGTACCTAAATCAGGCATAGAAAAATCATATATCTTTCTTTCTTGTGCTTTAAGTCCATATTGAATATAATAAGCAAAAGGGCACTGGGCATAACGTTCAAGCCTTGAAACGCTTAATTTAAGCGGATATCCATAAAGTTTTTTAATTTTATTTGAATCAACTTTTGAAACTTGATTTTTATAACTTAGACCGCTAAAAGCTCTTTTACATCTCTCTCTCCATTTTTCATCTTTTAAATACCATCTATATGCATCCCACCATATAGGATTTATTTCTTTCCCTTCAGTTTCTTCTTTTATTGCAGCAATAAGCTCATTAAAAGTTGAACTTTCTCCAACAATTTCTCTTAAAGTTTCTTCATCACTGTTTCCTTTTATTATATCGCTTTCTTCTTTAATCTTTGGAAATATTTTTTTCATTCTGGATATTATTATAGAGGGTCTCATGCTTTTCCCTTCAAAATCTGCAATAGGATAGCTTATTCTTAAATACTTTCCTCCTATAGTTAATGCTCTATATATTAAAAACTGCTCTTCAAAAGCTTGTGATTTAGTATCTCCTGCTATCTCTATACCAAGATTTTTTAAATTTTCTCTATCTTTATCATTTAAAATTCCTTCCTTATCTGAAATTCTAGGGAATATTCCATCGTTAACACCAATAATAAATATAGCCGATACTTCATGACTTTTAACACGTTCAATATCTCCTACTAAAACTTCATCTAAAGAAGCAGGAATTACACCAACATCATACTCATTTATACCTATTCTCATTATTTTTATAAATTCTTCAAGTTTTACTTCTTCTTCACCTAAAACTTCAACTAATTGGCTTAGAAGATCCATAACAACATTCCAAACCTGACTGTATTCATTTGCTAAATCTAATTGTTTTTCTCTTTCAAATTTAAGAACAAAATTTTCTATCTTTTCTCCTGCCTTTATTTCAACTAAAAATTCATAAATATTTGTACATATTTCCTTTACTTTGTTTTTACCTTTAACCTTATTTTGAAGTTTTATAAGAGGATTTGCTATTTTATTTTTTATATCATTTATCCTTTGAAAACTCTCTTCTTCTTTTTCTATATTATTAAAGTTATATTCAAAAGAATAATTCCATTCATCTTCAAACCATTTCTTTCCTCTAATTCCATTTGATAATACATAGTTTTCAATAATATCTATTTCTTCTCTTTCTATATCTATAAGTCCAGTTTTTAAATATCTAAATACTGATTCATACGACCAGTTTTTTGTAAATATCTCCATAACAGAATTTAAAAGTATTATAAGAGGATTACTATTTATATCCCTTCTTTTATCTATAAAATAAGGAATATTATATTCAGTGAAAATAGCTTCAACAAGCTTTTCATAATTTCCTAAATCTCTTGTTACAACAGCTATATCTTTAAATCTTAAATTTTCATCTCTTACAAGCCTTATAATATTAGATGCTGTATTTCTTATTTCACTATACATATTAAGCCCTCTGAATATGCTTACATCTTTAGTATTTTCGCTATAAATGTTATATGGAAATTTAAAAAAGTATTTCTCTAAATGAGCTATTTCTTTACTTTCCTTAAATCTAAAAGGAGTTTCTTCGTCTAAACATATTGGTTTTTCATAAGGAATATTATTTTTAGCTGCAATATTAACAAGCTTATTTTCTGTATTTTTAATAGGCATAAATACATCTGTATTATCTGCATTACCTCCATTTATAAGACAATCTGTTGTAAGAGTAATATTTACCCTTTTACATTTTAAAAACAGCTGCTCAATTACATTATACTGAAGAGGAGTAAATGTAGAAAATTCATCTATCCATATTTCAGCTCCATCATATATAGAAGTTTCTTTCAGTTTTTCTACAAGAAGCATAAGTTCATCTTCTGTATCTATGTAATTTTTATGAAGATATTCCTCAAATTTTTGGAAAATAAGTGATATGTCTTGAATTTTATCTTTTAAAACTTCATTATCATTTAATTGTGTTAATACTATATCTAATTCTTCTGGATTTATATTATATCTTTTAAATTCACTTATAATATCTGACATTATATCTACAAATCCTTGCTGCTTAGAAGCTCTTGAAAATACTTTTAATTTATCTTTAACTTCATCTAAAATTTTATATATAAGCATATTTCTTCCTGACGATTTCATGTGAAGCCTTGTTATTCCTCCAACTTCTGCTAACACTACTTGAGCCATTCTTGTAAAACTTAAAACTTGAACTTTATGTATCCCCTTTTCCCCTAATGTATAAACTAAATTTTTATCTGCTTGAAAAGTAAATTGCTCTGGAACAAGATAAATTATCTTTTTATCGTCTTTATTATCTAAAACACTTTTTTTTATATTTTCAAGACAAAATCTACTTTTACCGCTTCCTGCTCTTCCAAATATAAATCTTAAGCTCATAAAATCACTCCTCAATTTATTTTCATAAAAATTATAATTTATGTAAAAATAAAAATACCTTATCTAATATAATTTATTATATCAAATAAGGTATTTTTAAATAAGCTTTATTTAAATTATTGCTCTTCCTGGAATTATAAGTTTTTCACCTTCTCTTATATTATCTAAGTTCTCGATTTCATTTATTTTTACCAAATCATCTACAGTTGTATAATATCTTTTAGCTATCTTCCAAAGTGTATCTCCATTTTGAACAACATATATAGTTATACTTGCTTTTTTATCTGGTTTTTCTCCTTCTTTGGGAACAACATTAACTAAAAATTCTTTATTTTTAATATAATTTACTCTTCCATAAGCTTCTACTATTGCTTTAACTCCTATAGTATTAGCTTCAATAGATGCTTCTATGCTTTCAAGATCTAACTTTGCAATACATTGCATATCTATCTTAGCATCTGGAATTTCTACATAAGTACTAAATGGTATTTCATCTTTAATAACATAAGCACATTTATCTTCATCATTAGTCTTATATAAAACTTCAACATTTAATAAACCTTCAATTAATATTTTATTTTCTATAAGCTTTTTCTCTGTTATACAAACATTTCCTGTAGACATAACAATTGAAACTGGTTTTGGAATATCTTCTGAAATTTCTATATTACCTTTAACTATAACTTCATTGCCTGCCTGGCCATGCATAACATTAAGTTCATAACTTTTTCTTTCCATATCCATAAGTACAGATGGTGAATAAGCATCTTCTATGGTATCTATTTCTTCTTTACTCATAACTTTAGTATTACTTCTTATAAGAATTTCAACATCAACAATTCTTTTTTCTCCAAGATCATTTTCCTTTACATCAAATATCATATCATCTACTCTAAATTCAGAAAAACTATCCATAAAAGAATTAACTTCCTCAGCTTCTAATTCTTTATTAACCAATACATCATCATCAACATAGCATAACTGAGAACTATCTTTATCTCTATAGAGCATATTAACATGAGCAAAAGCTGATACTTCTATTTTTCCATCTAAAACTTTAACTTCCTTTTTGTGAAGATCAACATCGCACTTTAATACTGTTCCTATTTCAGGCTTATCCATTGGAATTTCCATATGTGATTTAGCTATCATCTCTCCATCACAGTTTTTTACAATTTTATCTACAGAAGCACTGTCTTTTAATACCTGAACATCAGAAATTCCCCTTAAATCTTTAACTATTTCAAAATTATAAACCTTATATACTGATGATTTAACTTTTATTATGCCTTCTATTGCTATTTTTCTTTCATTAATAACTACAGGCTCAATATGTTCTATGTAACATTCAGCCTCACAAGGCATATTTCTATTTGCTCCATCTATTTCTATACTATTAGAGAATTTCGCACTATAATCTACATTGTAAACTCCACTTCTATTTTCATCTTCCTTAGCTAAATATAGTACATTTAATGCAATTTGACCTTCTATATATACTTTATCCTGCATTACTTCTTTAGTTACTATAGTGGGTTTTGCATCAAGTGTTAAAATTTGATACACATCCGGGTGAGTATCTGGTATTACATATTCCCCCTTAATGACTGTATCAGCAGTGTTTTCTCCTAAAAGTTGTTCACATTCTATATTTTCTTTAAGCAAATCTATAGCCATTACTTTGTCCCTCCCATAAAATACCTACTATTAATTTATATAAATGCTTCTATAAAAATATAACCTCCAAAATAAAAAAATTATAAAATATTTTTATAATTTAAAGCATTTGTATATTTTATTTAATTTCAGTATTTTATATTACCTTAATTTGCCATGTATAAATATGTTGACAATTGAATTATTTTGTCTTAATATAGAATATGGTTATTGACCATATAACCTCTCATAAATTCTCAATACCCTTTTATACCATAGTTGAAAGATGGAAAAACGCCATCTTTCTTTTTATTATATAAAATAAAATCGGCACTAATTACTTAGTGCCGATTTTCATGCAAAGACTATTTGAACTGTCTTAGTTAAAACATCTGAATAACTGTATGTCACTGTCCTCTGGGTGTCATGTTCTAGTCTAATAACAAAAATATTAGGATAAGTTTTTTCAATTACCCCTTTGTTAATAAGGACTTTCCTTCTACCGCCATTAGCCTTCAAAGTTACCTTTTCTCCAACATGGTTTTCGATGTCTGTCCTTATAGATGCAAGCACATTCATTTTTTCCACATCAAACACCCTCTTTCCACAAATATATTATATATTAAAAATCATTATATGTCAAATAAACTTAATATTTTACCAGTTAATAAAGTGTTTTGTCAATATTAATTTTTTGTAAACAAAAATAAAAACTTCAAGTCATACTTAATACTTATGACTTGAAGTGTTATTATTTAAATATCCCATAAGTATATTTTATATTATTTCCTAAAAATTTTAATATATGCACAATTTTTTACAAAATTTTATGCATAAGATGATTTAGGAAATCCTTCTCTATATTTTCCTCTAGTTTGAAGCCCTCCAATTCCTTTACTGCCAGTTATTGTATTTTCCAAAGCATCTTGAATAGAAAGTACTTTTTCAATACTTGTATAAGCAATCCTTTCGCAAAGAAATACTGGATCAAGACAATGAATTAAAACCCGAGAAGGTGAACTTGCAAAATTAGCACCTGCTCATTATACCAAAGTACGATATTAAGAAATTTTTTTGCTGATACTAAATTTAATCTATATAAAGAATTATATAAAAATTTACCTGAAGATACAATTGCCATGAAAATAATAAAATTAAGAAAAATGTATAATCTCGAAAGAGAAGAGTTTGCAGATTTAATTGGCCATCATTGGACAACCGTTAACCAATGGGAAAAGGAAGGAGTCCTTCCAAAGCCTGAAAGCATAAAAGATATATGTAATGCATTTAACCTTAGTTTACAATATTTCCATGAATATTACCATATATATTTTAATAATCCAGGAGAAAAGATAAAGGAATGGAGAATAAAGAATAACCTCACTTATCAAAAGGCAGCTGATATTGTAGGTATGTCTTACTCAGGATTTGCAAGATTGTTGAGCGGTAAAATAAACCTTTCATATAATATGTATTTGAAGTTAAAGAAGTTAGGAGCCTTTTAAGGATCCTAACTTCTAATCTTATGGTTATATATGGAATTCTCTTATATAAGATTCTTCCCGTAGCCAGTCCTTTTTATAATTATGAATTAATGTCTTTTAATCCTAATTGCTCTTTAAGAGCTGCTTGAAGTACTTGTGAGAAATTAACTTTCTTCTCTTCAGCCAATGTCTTAAGCCACTGCGGCATAGTAACTGTTGTTTTAGTGGTAGTATTCTCAATAGCGTCTCTATAAAGTGGCATATAAACTTCAACTAATAAAGGAATTTCATTTTTTTCTAATTTTATTTTATTTATAGGTGAAGGGTCTGGTATCTCATAACCATCTTCCTCCATACCAAAAAGGTGTAATGCCAATACTTCCTTTGCACATTTAGCAGCTTCTTCTAAAGTATAAGCATTTGAAACGCATCCTGGAAGATCTGGGAATGTTATTCCTATGTTATCTTCATATTGGGTGAGTACTGCCGGATAAACATAGACGTCTTTTTTCATAACCTTTTATACCTCCTAACTATTAATTAATAGTGGAAAGGGAGGGATTAATCAAATTTAATCCCAGTTTGTTTTTCAATACTCTTGAGGTTTTTTATACCTAAATCTTTTACCGGATGTCTAACTGTTGTCAGCCTATGACCATCTGTGTATTGGTAATGATCTCCGGTTACTCTTTTTAAATACCAACCATGTTCTTCAAGTATCTTAATAACTTCCCTTGATGAATAAGACCTCATGTAACTCCCTCCCACAATTTTATTATAACACGTCTTAAAACACGTGTCAATGATAAATTATATTTTGTGACATTTTTGTTTTTAAAATATAGATAAAGAACTCATATACTATTTTATTTTATCTAATGTCTTATTTATATTTTCTTTTGATGGAAAATGTTTTTTTAAATTGAGTCTAACCGTTTTAATTATAAATCGTGTATCATTTACTGAAATAATAAATTGTAAAATAGCTACTAATAAGAAATAAAGTTCTAATACCAACATAATATTGGAAAAAAAGTATTTCAAATTGTTATTTGTAATATTGTCTATACTTATAAAAGAATTCGCTACAGATATAATAATGGAAATAACACTGAATACTATTCCTGTAAATATATCTACATAAATATCATTCATTATTGATGTTCTTTCTAATTTCACTAGTAACTCATTTGAATATAAACTCATAATTACACCTAGAGATGTAAATAAAAATCCGGCAAATATTGAATTCACAGTAATTAAATTGAAGTGATTATTTTTTATAACTGAGATATCTAGTATTTCATTATTTATTAAATAAAAAAGTATAAAAAGCAAAGCTACATATATAAAATATTTAAGTTTTTTTAACATTTAGATCATCTCCTAATAATCTAATCCAGCATATCTCATAATATCAGTTCTATGCTCGGTATATAACCCTCTAAGCTTGTGAAGTACTTTTGCTGCAACTTCATCAGCTTCTAATTTAATTTTATTGCCATTTTCAATTTTATATTCGTCTATATCAATATGAAAAGATATATCTTGCTCTTCAAATTTATAATCTTTTGATAAACTATTTGGTGTTTTACCAGAAAATCTTAATGAATTTTTAATTTGATCTGGTAGTTTTGAAAAGGTATTTACAATATTTTCTAATACTGCTTGATCATCCGTTATTGGTTTTCTTCTTCTATTTTTTATTATTAGCTCAGCTTCAAAGATTTCTGCATTAGCTAAAGATGCCAATTGTGTTCTTGTGAGCCCTACTTTCTCCAAAATCTCGACATTTGGTACTCTAAAAGCATAAGAAATTTTACTTAAATATGAACCGGGTCTTAACAAAGCCCTAACACTTTCTTCACTAGCAATTCTAATAATATTCATAGTGTATTTTTCACTGTGTTCACTTACAATATTAACTAAAGAATTAACATTTGGTGCAGTTTTCCCAAAGATAAAACCAACTATTCCAGTAGTATAGTCTAGTAAAAAATAAGTACATATTTCCAAACTACTGTTATTAACGTCATCACCATTTAATACATATTCATATTTTAAGGTTTCTTTATTTCTTTTTAAAATATTGTAAAACTCTGTTTCCTTGCCTACTCGGCCAAATAAATAATTTTCATCCTCCAATAAAATATCTAAAGTTACTTCTCCATTACCTAATGAAAGTGTTCTTATTTCATTATTATTAACACAATTTTCTTTAAATATCACATCAAATACTTTTTTAATATTATCTACTTCTACATTTGTTAATGAATCTCTTATTGATATACTATAATAATAAACTACTTTTTGTGACATACTACCCCTCCAAAATATAAAGTTTCTATTGTACTCCATAGAATATTTTTATATAATAGAAGTAAATATTCACTGAAATACATTGTTATCTAGAAATCACTGCTGATTTGCTCGTCAAAGTGATTTCTTTTTATTTTCAGTATATTACCAATAATATGTACAAGCAATATTTTGAGCAAATAATTTCAAAAAAAATAAAACCCCAGGGGAAAATCCCTGGGGTAAATGTTATTTCTTAAATAATGCATTTAAAGTATTTTTACCAACAATTCCATCCACTGTTAAAGCATTTACTTTCTGAAATTCTTTAATTGCATTTAACGTCTCTGCTCCAAAACTACCATCTGCTCCATACTTAGGAAGTTTATAACCTAATTGCAATAACCTTTTTTGAACTACTTTAACAAGAGCATTTTTGTCTCCTTTTTTTAAGGCAATCTTACTAAATGTATCTAAAGTTAAATCTCCAATATAACCATCTAATTTAAGTTTTGTTTTATAAATAGTGTTAATAGCATTTTGTAGTTCTTTAGCTAAATCTCCAATTATATAGTCTTCCCACGTCTTCTTTTGCTTTGTTGCTGATTGTATTTTAACTTCTAAATTTTGCTCTACTGATTTTTGTCTGACTTCACTCATAAAATCATCTTTATCTATACTTGTTCCTGGACAAGTTTTAGGACTATTTTCCCTATGAAATCTTACATATCGCCCTTTATTATCGAAGTATCTTGCAAGTTTAATTATACTATCTCTTTGTGCTCCTTCTAGTTTATCATGACCTATATCAAAATTCCCCAAAATCTCACAAGCAAAAGCTCCTGTATTTTTACCACTTATAGAAGCTGGCGTTTTCCCAAAATCTCTTCCAGTGATAAAAGTACCATCAGGTAATAATGTTACATGTTGCCCTATATCTTGCCAACCTAAAGTATTTACATGATAATTTTTTATTCCTTCTTGAAGTGATATTCCGTTAAAACCATTAAAATCCTGATGATTTGGTTTCCAAGTATGATGCACATGTAGTTCCTTATGATTATATTTATCTAACCTTTTTAATAATTCATCAATTGTTATAATCTCAAACATTTTATTCATCTCCTTTGTCTTTTAATTGTGCTAATGCATTTACTAACTTTTCAGGTATTGGTAACCCTACTTTTGAACTATTTTCTAAAAGTGATATAGCTTCGTTTGCTATATAGAAATACGCTACTAATGTTCTAAATACCCAGGTCCCTTGATTAATAAGTTTATCTAACATTACAGCAACTATTAGCACTATTAATATTGTACATTTCTTTAAAAGACCTTTAAAACCAATTTCGCTATTAAGATTTTTTTGATAAGTTGCAGCTATAACTCCGGTGAGATAATCTAATCCCATAAAAATAACTAATACTAATAGCACTGTATCCCACCCTCCAAATATATAAGTTAAACCTGTTCCTATAGCTGCAAAAATTGAGTTTAAAGTTTCTTGTTTCATTTTTCATTCCTTCTTTCTTTTTTAAAATAGTATAAACAATAAAAAAATAAACCAACTTTAAATTGATTAGTTTGGTTTATTTTAGATTTATTTCGTTTCTTCTGTATTTTCTTCTTTATTTGATTTTGATATTTCTTCATTTAATGAATTTTGATAATCTTCTTTTAATTTATTTTTATATTGATTATATTGTCTATTAACATTATCCACCATATCATTTATTATCAATACAATCACTGAAAGCGGTAATTGCTGTTGCGTTGAATTTATTAAATTTACTAAATCATTTCTAAAATCTTCTACCTGTAAATCGAATGGTTTTTGTATTTTCATAAAAAATTCCTCCTATTTTTAATTAACATGTAATTAATTTGTTGTGTTCATCTTTATTAAATCTATAACAAAACTCCATCTAATTTGTCAACTTCATTTAATAAAGTAACCAATGCGTTGTATTCATCTTTATTAATTCTGTTGTTTAGCAAAAATACATCTAATTTTTCCAACATTTCCTCTTTAGAATCATAGGATTTATTTTTTATTATAGTTTTACAATATAAATACGTCATTTTTTATCCTCCTATTATTAGTATAAATTTAATTCTATTTTTGATAATCTAAAATCTAAATCTATTAAATAATCTATTTCACTTTTTGTTTTTTCAATTCCTTCTATTATTTCTTCGTATTCAAAGTTTTCAATATCTAATATTTTTATTTTTTTTCTTTCTAATATTAATTTTTCAATTTCTTTGTATTTATTCTCATCTAATTTAACCACATACTGATTATCTTCTATCGGATAATCAGCAGGCATTTCATTATCACCCCAACTACATATATAATCTAATATATTAGTGTCTTTATTTATAAAAGCATATCCAATCAATTTATATCAAACTCCTTTTACCAAAAATATATTGTACCTGTCCAATTATTAGAGCCACCACTATAATTAAAAACTCTAGTGTTATTGCTATCTGAATTTAAAAATGTCAATACTAAATTACCTTGTGAACCACTAGTTTGTATTATTGGATTATAACCAAGGTTATGAGTTATGGTAACATACGTATTATAATTTATTGTACCACTCCAAGTATACGCAGGACTTTTGCCAATATTTGAATATCCCCAATTACTATAAATTTTACCTTTATTTGATATATCACCTGTCCTTGAATTTATAACAATATTACAAACATCATTATTGTCGTGTATTCCAATACCCCACCATGAACGTATAATCATATTATGAGTTGTATAACTTGCTCCATCTCCATTACCTGTAGATATATAATTTTTACCAACAGAATTTTTTAGATAAAATGGCGATGCTGTTACACTACCTGCATCAATATTATCTCCAACATATAATCTATAAGGCATTGTTACATTACCACTATCACCATCAACTTTTAAACAAGTATTTTTAGTATCAGACCGTACTTGCCAATATAAGCCATAATAACTACTATTTCCAACAATATCAAAACTCCACTCTTGATTATTAGCTGTTCCGTTTAATTTAAAATTCTGTGATGGTTTCCAATACCAATCACCGGCAACTTCTAAATTATTACCGCAAATTATATCTCCTTCTACACTTAAATACGCTTTGCCAGTTTGTGTATTTAATATTGGGTCTTTTTCAATGTGCAATCCATAAGGGGTTCTTGTACTATTAAATTCATTAAATCTAATTCTAACAGCTTGATTATCACTGCCATTAAAAGATATTTGAGCACCATAGCCTTCATAATTATTTCGTGCTTGTAATAATATACGTGGTTGTGTATAATCTTCTATTACAATAGATTTTCTAGGATATAAAGTATAATCATCAATAGTTTTACTATCAATATCTATCGGTATTATTTTTAAACCATGTTTACCATGTCTAAAATAAGTCATTCCATTTTTTCTATCATCATCGTTGACAGTTGGACAAGCACCTATATAACACTCATGTTTAACCCAGTCCTCTGTTAGTCCACCTTCATGGAATTGTTTCATATATAAACCACCAGTATCTAAATTATATGAAAATTTTTTATCCCACCATTCTCCGCCGGGGTTAGGTAACCCATCATATAAGGTAATGCTATTATATCCATAATTACCATAAAAATAGTTATCAAAATGTCCATAATCTTCTTGATAATACTCGTAACTACCCGATACAATTAAAGGTTTGGACATAGCAATACCTGTTGCATCAATACCACCATATATTTGCCCTGTGGCATCTTTCATCAATAAAACACCACTTTGGTTATTTTGTCCACCTAACGTTAAAATTCCACCTTGTATCCTATCAGCTGTTAAATAACCAGTTGTTATGTTATTTGCATTTAAATTTATTACATTTATTTGACTTGCGTCTATAGTTCCTGCTGTTAATTTATTAGCAGTTAAATTAACTATTTTGGCGTCAGTAATACTACCATCTTTTATATTGGCTGTGTCTATGGTAGCAGTAGCTATTTTAGCTCCTGTAATTGTAGCAGTAGCTATTTTAGCTCCTGTAATTGTAGCATTAGCTATTTTAGCGTTTGTAATATTACCGTCAGCTATTTTTGCAGTAGTAATTGCACCATCTGCTATAATCGCACTACCTGCTGTTATAGTATTACTTGCTATTTCATTTGCAGTGATTGTTTTTGACGCTATTTCTCTAGCAGTTATAGTATCAGCCACAAGTTTATCTCCAGTTATAGTATTAGCAGAAATGTGTGTGTTCGTAACTGAATTACTTGCTATTTTGTTTCCATCAACAGCACTATTGGCTATTTTAGCATTTGTTATTGCACCATTTGAAATTTGTTCATCAGTATGCAATTTCCATTCACTTGCTACCGAACCTCTTTGCAACATAGGTTTTGCAATCCAAATTCTACCGTTTCTTGTAAGACGAAATCTTAATCTAGCTTTTACTGTACCTGTTGGAGCAGTGTCTGTTAGGACAAATCGTTGCCAAGTTGAGTTATTATCGGGTAATATTGACTGTGCACTTGCATAAATTCTTGTATTTGATGAATTATACCATTCAATTTGCATATAAACTCCATTGTCTATTGTGCTTTTGTCATTTGTATATACGTAAACACTACCAACCAAGCTTTGTCCTTCTGTTATATTTGTAAATTCACTATACAAACCATAATATTTATCAGATGTTTCACCAGTTACTTCTGATTTCATTGTTACAACATTATCGTATAATAAAGACGTATCTCTAACCCATTTGTTACTATCAATAGTCCAATAATTAGTATTATTAGCAAAATTAGTATTATGAATCAAGTTATCCCCATCAATAGTTAATGCACCAGTAGTTATATTATCAGCTTTTAAATTTATAACATTGATGTTACTTGCGTCAATCGTACCTGCTGTTAATTTATTTGCTGTTAAACTAACTATTTTTGCGTCAGTTATACTGCCATCTGCTATTTGTGCTGTTTGTACTGCTCCAGTGCCTATTAAAGCTGTGGTTATAGCACCATTTTTTATTTTTGCAGTTTCAATAGTAGCGTTGGCTATTTTAGCTCCTGTAATTGTAGCATTAGCTATTTTAGCGTTTGTAATATTACCGTCAGCTATTTTTGCAGTAGTAATTGCACCATCTGCAATATTAGCAGTCGATATGGTTGCAGTAGCAATTTTAGCATTATTTATAGCTCCATCTTTTATATTGGCTGTGTCTATTGTAGCATTAGCTATTTTAGCGTTTGTAATTGCACCATCTGTTATGTGAGTGGTTGTGATTTGCGCGTTACCGATTTTCGCGGATGTGATTGCAGCATCTTGAATGTCTGTAGTGCCGATACTAACATTTTTGATTTTTGCGTAATCAACACTGTCGATTTTCGAACCTACTACTTGACCGTCAGTTGTTGTTATTGAATTAACTGTTTCAGATGTCTCAATCAAGTTGACTTGTAGATCATCAAGCGATATTACTCTATTCGCAATCTCAATTTGATTTTTTTCTGGTTCGTCAAGATATTCAATTGTTTTTACAATTCGCTGTTTATCTTTGATTCCTTTTATTTCATCAACAAGTGTAATAGTATCGCCAATGTCATAATCAAGAAACGAATACTTGTCAGATATACTAGCTAAGTCAAAAACATCCGCTTTGTATGCTTGTCTTGGCTTACTTAACTCATTAAGGCGAAGTATTGCATCTTCTTTTAAGCTCTCAGGATTCGTATAACGATTATCCTCCCAGTACGCTGTTATAACTTTTGAACTATATTGGTAGTTTTCAATATAATTCAAACCACCATTCACAGATTCGATTGTAAGTCCATCCTTGCCTATAGGAATAAGTCTTGTTACATAATCATATGAATTCCTCTGCACATCAAGTTTTTTCAAGTTTAACTGGTCAGTGAAATATACTCCCTTGTCAGTTCCCATGGATTGGTAGATATATATCTTCTTATTTACTGTATCAAATCTAAAATCACACTTGTATATGTTTCTTATTTCCTGTAATATATCCCAAGCACTACATCTTTGTTTTCTTATTGTTCTATTTTTTGTAACGTCGCAATAACCTATATTCCATCCAGTTCCAACTATGGCTAAGTTAACAGCATTAGCACATGTTTGCTCTACTGTTTCAAAGTGTTCTATATCCTTGCCTTTAATAGCTTCTATATTAATCTTAGCAACAAATTCTCCCCAATCTTCGCCTTCGTTGACTTCCTTAATTACATACTCATTATCCTTATTCCTTACATAACACTCTTCCTTAATCAATGAATATTTTGTATCAGAAATAGGATAAAAAAAAGAGAGAACCTCATCCCCATCGAGTGTCCTCTCTCTTTTAGGATCCTTCACATTTTGAAGCAAAGCTATTTTATTATGATTTACGTCATATAATATTAGCATTTACCACCACCTCCAAGCGAAATTTATTTGAATACTGCTATATCCACCTCGGTTTATATTTTATATTTACTATACAATTAGTATTGCTAATAGTTATTGTGTTAGAGCCTGGTTGCAATACAGGAAAATTCCACCCATCATAATCTGAGAATTTATTAGCTCCAGCTTGAGTAACTAAGCAGCTCTCACCATCTACTATTACCTTTTGATTAGCCTGAAGACCTTTTATCGTGAAGCTATCACCAAATCCTGATATTATTATGTCAACCATATCTACAATTGGAGTTATCTCTATCACAGCTGGGGACGGAAGATTGCCTGGGACATTGATAGTCTTTGAAGAAACATGTTCCATTGTTTCAGTTATCTCAGTTTTATAGGCATAACCACTTTTAAACTCCATATTAAGTATATATTTACCTTTAGCCTTTCTCTCGTGATTTTTATTTACGATAAGACAGTCATAATAATAGCTTAAGTCGTCAAATTTTACATTGCATTTTTCAAATTGTTTTATTAAATTGCTTATATCATTCAAAGCACTTTCATCATCAGTATCATCAATAAATAGTTCTAATTTAATCTGCTTATATTTTTCTTCTTTCCCAATATACAAAGGATTAAGGGCATTTCGCAACCAATCGTCATATATTACTACTTCGGCTGTCTGTATATCTTTTTTTAAAAGTTGTGCTTTAAAATTACTTATATTGATATTATTAACCAGCATTAGCCCTTCCTCCTTTGCACAAGTTGAGCGGCTTTGCTCATAAAATAATCAATATCTTTTTTTTCAGCAAAAGAATAATTTCCCTGAAATATTATTTGTGTCCCTTTGTTGCCTACTTTTTCTATTGCTCTTGCCATAAGTTCATCTAATCTATCTATAGGAAGTACAGCTTCAGTTCCTGCCTCACCGACACCAATAATGCTGGGTCTATTAAAAATACCTCCTGTTGCATACCAATTAACGTCTAATGTCGGCACTCTCGGAGGTACAATCGAAAACGAACCTCTTATGGAAAAGTGTGGCAATTTTATATGGGGAATACTAATTGACGGTAAACTTAATCTTAGCCCCCCAAAATGACTTTTTATTCTGCTAATTGTGTCTGATACAGAAGATTTCAGTAAACTTAATGTACTAGTGCCAATAGATGGAATGCTCAATTTCAAATTTGTGAAATAGCCTTTAATATTATTTATAACTTCACGTGGTTTAGATAAAAGTTCATTCCACTTTACTGATGCAGTATTTTTAATTTCTTGAATTTTATTTGAAACAGAAATTTTAATTTCATTGTATTTATTAATAATAGAATTTTTCATCTCTTGGACTTTATTAGCCGCATCTGTTTTTATATTGTTCCAACCTTTTTTTGTGTTTGATGCTATATCGTTTATTTTTTGTGAAATATTATCTTTCATTTCTTGCCATTTGGTTTTTACTTGTCCTTTTTCCCAGTCAACTTGGTTTACATGTTCACCTGCTTGTTTTTTGGCTTCGCCAACAACTTTATTATGCATTTCTTCTGCTTTCTTAATTGTTTCATCCTTTTGTCTTGTTGTTTCTTTGATAAGTTTGTCTGCTTGTTCCTTTGTTATTGTTCCAGTTTCATCTCTTTGTTTTATAATGGCTTTTACTGTTTCATTATATTGTTTATTTGCATTTTCAATCGCTTTATTTTTTTGATCCAAACTGTTCTTTACAACCTCGACAGCCTGTTGTGCAGTCAAATTTCCAGCTTGTTGTTTCATTCTTTCTAATATTGCTTTGCTTTCAAGTTCAGTATCACTTAAACTTTTTACTGCATTTACTTTCATTTTCGCCTGTATTTCATTTATTTTTTGCTGTTCATCCGCTGTCAAATCTCTTTTTTCATTGCTTGCTTTAGTTAATATTTCCTTTATTTGTTTTGTATAATTATCTGTTTCTTTTTTCTTTGCATCATTTTTAGACTTCATATCAGCTAATATCTTAGCCTCTTCCCCGGAACTTAAAACTGTGCTATTTTTGAAAAAATTCTGCAACGAATTATAGCTTTCATTGAAATGTTTATCTAATCCTTGTTTAATTTGTGAACCCATATCATTAAATATTTGTATGAGATTATCTGCAGTTTCTTTAGATACAATTTGCCCTGTCAATTTTAAATGCATAAGGCTTTGTCCTGCTTTTTGATCCATGTCCATATATGCTCCAATTGCTTTTTTAGTTGATTCGGAGGTCTCATCACCAAATAATTTAACAGCAGGTATAGCACTTTGTGAAAAATGTTTATAAAGACCATAACCAGCTAATCCTATTCCTGCAATAGCTGCTATTGCAATACCTATCGGCCCTGCTAACGCTGCAAATGCTCCACCTGTAGTCGCTACTGCTGTTCCTGCTGCCGCTGTTGCAGTTGTTGCTGCTGCCATTGCTCCACTTACTGTTCCAATTACAGTAGAAAGTGTACCTGCAATACTTATTACCTTACCTATAATCATCACTAAAGGCCCCATTGCCGCTACAACTCCAGCAAATATTGTTATTATTTTTTTTGTTCTATCATCAAGACCAGCAAATTTTTGTATCATCTCATTTAATTTTTGAATCATTGGTGTAATTATTGGTAATAGTTGTTGTCCGAAAGTTTCAGCTAATTGCTTTAAACTCTCTTTGAATATTCTCATTTGATTTGCTGTTCCTACTCCAGTTCGTTCAAAATCACCATGTGCATTTATTGTTTTCTCCATTACAAAATTGTATCTTAGTTGAACTTTTTCAGCTTCTGACATATCTTTTACTCGTGTTTTTATTCCTTTTGATAGTGCAAATTCTTGAAGATTAGCTTCAGTCATTACAATTCCCAATTTTTTCAAACTTTCAGTTTCACCTGTAAATACACTTGTCAATGCAGTATTAGCAACATCTATACTTATATTTTTAAATGAAGCTAAATCTCCTGCAAGTCCTACAAGCTTCGTAGACATCTCAGCCGCTTGTTTTGTGTTTAGGCCCATTGATGTTGCCATATCCCCAAATCCTGCAGCCATATCTAAGGCAGTTCCTTTTGCAATTCCGAATTTAGTTAATGTTGTATCTGACCAATTTTTTACTTCATTAGCATTATTTTTAAAAGCAACATCAACTTTATTAATGCTTTCGTTTAGATCAGATGCAAATTTTACTGCTGCCGCTCCAGCACCAACGATTGGTGCTGTAAGCTTCATTGATAGGTCCTTGCCTACACTTGACATCTTGTCGCCAACCGACTTAAGCTTTTCTCCAACTTCCTTTGCTTTTTCCGAAAGCTTTATCCAAGCATTGCTTTGCTTATCTATCTCTGATGTAGCTTGTCTTAGTTCTGATTCCATTTCATTAAGCTTAGACTTTGCATTATTTAATTGTATTGTATATCCTTCAACTGTCTTTTGATTATTCCTTACCTTCTGTTCCTGCTGGTCATATTCTTTCTTTAACTTTTCATATTCTGCCTTAAGTTTTTGTGTTTCCTCTGCATTTTCACCTAAAGTTTTCTTTGAATTTTTCCAAGCTTGTTCTGCTTGTTCAACCTTACTTTTTAGGTCAAGCATCTTCTTTGCGTTTTCTTCAAGTCCTTGTTTCGCCTTTTCAAGTTGCTCTTGATATGCTTGAACTACTTTCTTTTGAATATCTATTTTTTGTGTGAGTGCGTCTGCATAGCTTTTCATACTGTCTAAATTTTTGCCCCAGTCTTTTATGCCTGCGGTGCTTTCACGAAACTGCGACTGCACTACTTCCATCTCTCGTTTTAGGTTTTGTATCCCTTGCTGGAACGATGAATTATCCATCGCAAGTTTGACCGCCAGTGTTAAATCATCCATCTTCTCACCACCTTTATAAGAAGGCTATTTGGTCCGCATATACTTCTTTTTCTTCTTCCTGTGTTTCTATTCCTTGTACTTGCTTATGAACCTCAAAAAGAGCCATAAGCTTTCTTGGTGTGCATTTCCAAAAAACACGCTCGCTCAAGCCTAAAATAATTGTTCCTAAATAATAAAGCCACGCCCAATCCCATCCTTTTTGGTTAGATTGAGCTGGCTCTATGCGTTTTTTTCATCTACCTTTGGCATTGCTTCTGAAATTGCTTTTGATATTGTTTCGACTACATAGGATATGTTTGACATATCAGTCATTGAGCCGACTTGTTTTATAGTTAGACTGTCATCTTCGTGAACAAGCCCAGCCCATAAAATAGCCCTTACTGCCTTGATACTTCCTTTGGTCATTTCATTCATAGCAGTTTCAAAATCACCGTATATTTCCTCAAGTTCTGCAAATGCGTTTAAATCAAACTTTAAATGTCTTTCTCTGTCTAAATTTATTGTTATAGTCTTAGGTCTAATATCATTAATCATATTTTCTCTCCTTTCGACATTGTTGGAACTAAAATGTTCCCGCTTTAAATCGCTTTAGAGCCATTTTTTAAGGTAGGTAATACATTTACCTGCTAAAAAGAAATAGGGGTTATTAATTAAACCCCTGCTCCTATCTTAGTAGCACTGAACCAGCCTGTTGCATCAAAACCAGTTTCATCTTCATCTCCTACAAGTTTCCATTTTCCATCATAAATTCTTGATACAAATGTACCTTTTATTTTTGCGGTTTGGAATTTTGCTTTATCTTCTTTGGTTTGGCTTTCGTCGTCTGGAATTTCAAATTTGCCTTTTAGTAACCAATAATAACGATATTTCCCATTACTCTTTAGTGCCCTAAAGCCAATAGCAACATATGGGGCAACATCTGTATTTTTTGCTTCAAGTACCCCCTCTGTTAAAGTATGTCCTAATAATTCAGATTGTGCTGTTAAAGGTAAATCTGCCATTTCAATTTCAACTGTAATTTCACTAAGCTGACTTGTTGTTTCAAATGCTCCATCATCAGCATATAGCGTTTGTGTATCTGATTTTGGACTTATCTTTGCAGAAATTGCTCCTGATATCAGTTCAGGTGTTTCATATGTTACTCCCGTTTTATCATCTTTTGTTAATTTTGCATAATAAAGGTCTTTCATACCTATTTTAACCGCCATATATTTATCCCTCCAAATAATAAAATCTTAGTGCTTTATGATATATTTTTGTGTCATTTTCATACAGATCAATTGCAGACATAAAAGAAAAACCAGCTTGTGTCATAGCTGATTTTATCTGCTCTACAATAGTTGAATAATTTGATTTTGACCACAGGTCAATTTGAATATAATATCCTGTACCTTTCTGAATATCGTCAGCGAACAGTTCGCCATTTTCAAAGTAGCAGAAAAAAGTTATATATGGGTCGGTTGTACCTGTATAAATTTGAAAGGATACAGGAATATTTAAGGGCTTTAGTGCATCAATTACAGCTTTATTAATATTCATTTAAGCCCCAGCCCCTTTCTAAGTTCATCTTTCATTATTTCATATGCTTTATCTTTATTCTTAAGTAAAGCAGGTCTTAAAAATGGTCTTGCTGACATTTTTGAAGTCCCATATTCAATAAACTTCATGTAAAATATTTCTGATATATCGCTTTTATCAATACCTACTAATACATATTTTGTGTCTCCTTTTGACTTTGGTCTTCCTATCTTAAGTCCTGCTCTACCTTTCCCAGACCTATCTTTAAAAGCAGTTGTTGAAACTGCATCTTCTAAAATAGGTTCGGCAGCTTTTTTAAGTGCTTCATTTTGTATTCTTGAACTTCTTGGGCCTAATTCCTTAATTCTTTCAATTAATTCATTCATCCCTATTACTTCAACATCTACACTCATTCTTTTTCAACTGCCTTCCCCTTAATTTCTATAAATTCATTTCTGTATTTTATATTGTCTATTGAAATTATATTGTATAGCTTGTCCTGAAAAAAAATTCTCATATCATTTGTCAAATCTTTTCTGTATCGAATTGTGAACTTAACTGTATTTTCAGCCTGAACTGCCGCAGCTTGCCAGTATTCTCTGCCATAGAGATTTTCTACTGACGCCCATACTGTAGCTATATCCTGCCAATCTTGAGTTGCAAAACCTTCTTCATCAGTTATTTCAATATATTTTTGAAATGTTATTCTGTGCCTTAACTCCTCTATCTTCATTATAATACCTCTTCAGTAGTGTATTCTCTTGATAATGCTAAATGTATTTTTAACATATTATAACTTTCCCTATATCTTTGAGCTTCATTGTTATCAATACTATATTCAGCTTTACAAAATGTTTTTATGGCTCTGATTATAAGAGGATCAGTTTCAACTATTTTACTTCCTAATATTCCACTTAGTTCTAAATCAGCTATTGCAGCATCTATTGAATCTTGTAAATCTTCATCAAAGCTGTTATCCTCATATCTCAATGATTGTTTAACTTTATCGAGCAACATATAATCACTCCTCTATTTTAAAAGGAAGGCTAATACCTTCCAAATTAAACAGCTTTCTTAGTAATAGTAACTAAAGAGTTTTTATCTACAACCTTACCATCTACGAGCATAATAGCTTTTGTAACTTGATCATCAGTATCATTATCCTCATATTTTTTCATAGTTATATTATAGTTGGTGTTAAGGACATAATCTTTAAAGCTAAACAAGAAAGCAACAACTGTATCCTCTTCTATAGCAGTACCTAAACTTGGCATGTATTCATTTAATACTACAGTTCTTCCTAGTAATATTCTTTCAGGTTTTCCATTAATACCATAGTTTATTCTTGCTATTGGCTGTCCGTTATTATCAAGCATCCCAATAAATTTCATAAATGTTTTCTTAGTCATACACCATACTGCATCAGATTCGTAAGCCAATGGTAAAGCCGCTTCAGCATCGACTAAAGTATTGTAAGTTACATCTTTATCTGCAGCTATCTCTATATTTTGTCCTGGAAAAACATTTTCTTTTAATATTCCTTTAGGCTGAATAATTCCATCACCATTTATAATTGATTGTTCTAATGCTTTTCCCATAGCTTCAGCAATATTATTAATTATAGTTGTTTCAAATACACTTAATGTAACTATACTTGTTTCAAAAGATATTGAAACAGCACATCTTAATTTAAAATAATTGAAAGTAATTACACCAGTAGTCTTCTTTTGTTTGTCACTGCCAGAACCTTCTGAAACCCAAGTAGCAACTGGTTTTACACTAGATATTGGAATTGATACTCCACCTTGATATGCAGTTCTAGTAACAAGTGGCAATATCATGCCTGTTGATTCTAACTTTTCAATTATTTTTTCAAGTACAGTTGTTGGAATAACTGAGCCTACATCTCCTGTAGTTGTATTTGCATCATTTATAAATTTTGCTGGAATTGGAGTACCTTTTAAAACATTATTCATAAACGCTTTTCTATACTCTAAAGAATTAAACAAATCATCATTATTTATAGATAAATCATTATTTAAACTATCCACTATTTGACCTCCTTCTATACTTACACCTTTATTAATTATATCAATAGCTTTAGGAACATTATTAAGTGCATTAAGATTAGCCTGGGATTTTGCACTTTCTTCAAAATGATTGTCAAGAGCCTCAATCTCTGCCATTTTTGCAGTTGATTCGTTAATCTTACCATCATTAATTAAATTTTGAGCCTCAGCTAATAGAACTTTTCTCTTATTTAAATATTCTTGTTTAGTCATACTATCTTTCTCCTTTCAATTTTAAAAGATTCAATTGTGCTTGAATTTTTTGCACTAAAAAAACCGCATCATTTTTATTAGGTTGCGGTTTATTAATTAAATTTCTTATTTTATCAATGGTTTCATAAGGTATACCATTAAAATTATTATAAAAACCTTTTATTGATTTATTTTGATTATCGAACATAATTTCATCAACAAATTTGTTTTTCACAGCATCTTCAGCTGACATCCAAGTTTCTTTGTTCATAAGATTTAATAAGTCTTCGTCCGATAATCCGGTTTTTTCTTTGTATGCATTTGCAATTGATTGATTAGCTGTTTTTAAAATATCTGATGTTTTATCCATAGTCCTATAATCTCCTGCTGCTTCTCCAGATACATTATGTATCATAAAAAGACCAGTAGGCGTAATTCTGCTTTTACCTGCCATAGAAATAACACTAGCAGCACTTGCAGCTAACCCTACAATATTAATCTGTACATTACCTCTATAGCTCCTCAAAGCTGTATAAATTTCAGATCCTGCGAATATATCGCCGCCTCCACTATTTATATCAACTTCTATGTCTTGTCCGTTTGCTTCATCAAGTGCCTTGATTATATCCTTAGGGCTTGTCGCTTCAATTCCAAGCCAGTCATAAATCCATTTATCACTGCTTGAAACAATATCACCTTTTACATTAATCTTCTTTGTCATTTATTCACCCCCTTTTCTGTTAATTTTGACTTACTACACCAGTATCTTTCCTAAGAAGAACATTATCACCACCTTCAATTGGAGTTAAATTCATAATTTCTCTAACTTCATTAGGCGTCATCATACCTCTATCTACGAATTGAACCAACTGTAACTTTGTTGACATTGAAGCATATTGCAGAGAACTTGCTTCAAATATTATCTGATTGCCAAAACCTCTCTCACGCCTTGAAAATAGCTTTCTTGTATATTCATTTGATGCTTGTATGGCATCCGGCTCAATTCTTGCTTCATAATAACTTATCCATTCATCTTCGGTATACCTTGATTGAACTATTTTCTCATTTGTATTGAAAAATGAATAAATTCTTTGAATGGTCCTATCTGTTTGTGTAGCGTTAGGGACATAATCTTTTGGTTCTATTCTTTGAGCACTTGCTTTTGCATCAACTCCAGCAGCTCCAAAGGTTTCACTTTCAATGCTTAAATAATTATCGGCAAATTCCTTTACATTTTTCTTCAAATCCTCTGGTCTTAAAGGAGTATTATACTGTAACAACCATCTTATTACACCACTATTTTTAATAGCCTTTATAATTCCTTGATCAATGGTCCCTACTATATTCATTAAGCTTGTTAATGCTTTGCCAGGTGGCTCTCCAAATATGTCATTGTCGTTATAATCATCTCTAAGATGAATTATATCTGAATAAGGAAATACTGAGGACTTCCCATTTTGAAAATAAAATTTTAAGAATAAATCTCCAGTTGAATTATAAAGAGCTTCAACACTTAAACAAGGTATTGGATATAATTCATATGGATATCCAAATTCATCCCTAATAATTAATATAAAAGCATTATTATTGAGTGCTAATTGGTTCATTACTTTTTCTTGAAGCATCTGACCACTCATATACGGATTAGGCTCTTCTAATAAAAATCTAATATATGGCTCCGGGTTTATTTTTAATCCATTTTGATCTTTCCTTACATGTTTTGCTACTAACTTTCCAAATGCCTTAACTCTTGGTCTTATACATGCTCTGACAATATCACTTTCAAAAAGTTTTCCATTCCATGCATAGAAACCATTACCTCTATCAGTTATCATTTTATATCTTGCAACACTTGTTACATTTTTAAATCTACTTAAAAACCCCAATTTTACACCTCCTTCTAAATAATATTTTCATATTCAGCCATTTTATCTTTTAATACAACATATCCAATAATCAAAGCTACAGCCCCATCGATTCGTTTCCTACTATCTATACCTTTTATTGGTTGTATATTGCCGTTAATATCAGTATTTACTTCAGTATTTGATAGACACCATTTATCAATAGGATTATTATTGTAAATAACTTTATGAGCACATAAATCTGCCTTTAATTCCTTCATAGGAGAAGATAACGTATAAACACCTTGCCTAACTTTAATCATGGAATCAGCTCCAAATTCATTTTTATAAGCCTGCAACAAACTATCATCAACATGCCAAGGATCATATCCAATCCAAGGAATATAAATGTCATAATTTCTACTAATTTCTTTAAACCACTCTAACATATGATATTTATTAACTTTATTACCTGGACAAACTCTTAATAATCCTTGTTTTTCCCAAAGCTTATAAGGCACATTATCATCTTCTTTATTGTCTTCCACTTGATTTAATTTTTCTTCAGGAATAAAGTACATTGAAATCACATAAACATTTTCATCATTATGCCTCATGCATAAAATTTTTGCAGCCGCTAAATCTGTAGTTTCAGCGAGGTCAAAACATCCAATGCCATACCTAAATCCCATATCTTTAATATTAAATATATTTTCATTGTTAAGCTCATCCCATCTTAGCCAAGCACTTGCAGAGTTTTCTTTAATGTTAAAATCTTTAACCATTACAGTTGCTTTAAAGGCCTTGTCAGCTTTTGCCTTATTAACACAATCCCTTAAAAATTCAATTTTCTTTATTGTCCCTAGCCCTGGATTAGCCTTAATCCACATCTCTTCTTTATCCCATTCATCAGGATCGTCAAGTTCATAAATAAAAGCCAAAAACCTGTCGTCCTTGATTTTACCATCTAACACTTTACAAGCATATTCATACTGTGCATCAAATATTGAATTTCTTACAAAACCATTTGTAGTTATACAATTTAATAGCGGTTGTCGTCTTGATGACATTGACTGCTTCATCAAATCATATAAATCTCTATTTTTGATTGCAGCTAATTCATCTATAGTAACCATGTGAGAATTTAAGCCGTCAAGACCATTTGCGTTACTAGATAACGCTTTAATAAATCCATAGTTAAATGGTATATATAAGTCAGATTTTCTCTTTCTAACATATTTGCTTAAACTAGGTGATTGCTGAATCATTTTATAACATTCATTAAAACCTTTGTGAGCTTGATCATACTTTGTAGCAACATTATAAATTTCTGGAGAACCTTCTCCATCTCCTACCGCCATATAAATTTCATCTGCGGCAAGCTCTGTAGTTTTTCCATTTTTACGTCCTCTTATATCTAATACTTCATTGTATTGTCTTAACTTAGTTTCTTCATCTACAAATCCAAAGACTGCTTGATGTTTAGCTTTTTGAAACAGTTGTAATTCTAAGCTTGCTCCCAAATCTCCTTGAGCTTGCTTACAAAATGTTTCAATAAATTCAATAGGTCTATTAGCAAGTTCTTCATCAAATACCCAGTTACCTTTACGATTATAAAGTTTGTCTACAAGAATTGTATAGACTTGCTTAATCCTATGGCAGGCAATAATTTCTCCAGACATAATTTTGTTATAGTATTCTTCAATATAAGTCATTTCTTAATCTTACCCTTCTTAAGAAACTCCATGAGTTCATCCTGCTCCTCTTTTTTTATCTCAGGAGGCAGTAAGTCAATGAGCTGTTTCATTACCTGGGAATACCTCTGGGTAAATGTCGTATATATCTTTACTTCAGGTCTTTCTCTATTAAAACTTTGCTCCCCTTGAACAAACAATTCAGTTAAACCGTTCTTCAATAAATCTGCTCTTGTATCTTCAAGTGATACCTTCATAAATGAAGCTTCATTTATTAATCCTTCAAGAACTTTAGTCTTATCTTTAGGAAAATCCTTGTACAACTTTTTAATTCTATTTATCTCTTGCTTAATTCTTTTTTCTTTATCTAATTGTTCGTATATGCTCAAAAAATTACCCCCCTTAATTTTTAAATTTCCATGCGGAGGAGAATTGTCCTCCCCTCTATCGGTACCCCAAAAACAGACCCATACCTTTAATATGGGGGGGCTATAAAGATAGATAGGTATCCTGAATTATACCATCATTTATTAGTCTATATACCTAACTTTAATCTTTATCCTCACACCTAACTAACTCACCATTCGCATTAAACATTAATCCTTCTCTTGTATATGAGACTTTATGTCTGCCAAAGTTATGTTCTTTATTATGGCAGTCACGACATAAGTACTCTAAGTTATCCCAATTTAAAGTGATATTAGGATTATTAATATTGCTGGAATTAAGTTCTATCTTATGATGTACTATATAACCAGGTTTACCACATCTTTCACATAAACCAAATACAAACTTAATATATGATTGTCTACAAGCCTCCCATTCTTTACTTTTATAAAACTTTTTAGCAAATTCCTTTGCCATAGTCCACCTCTAATTTACTTCTATAATATCTTTTGATTATTTCAAGTAGTTCATTATCAACAACTATTCTAGAATTATCATAATTATCAACTAAATAAAAGTTGCTATTAATATTGTTCAACCTGTTAAATATTTCTTTTGCAACTTCTATAGATTCAATAACTTTATTTTCTTTCTCCATTTTATTCCTCTCTTAATCAAAAAGATTGTTAAAAACATGAACAAGTCACCTTGGAATGTTCGTGTTTTTGCTGTTTGAATGTTTAATTATCTAGGAGAATCACACATTCATTTTAAAAAATAGTTACTAATATAAGCAGTGTTTTTTTAATACCTAAATATTTATGTATTAAATTATTAAACATTCATATCCTAAAATAAAAATATCATCTCACAAAATCATTAAGCGACTTTGAATATTGATGATATTTTTCTCTATCTAATCCTATATATCTTTTTGTTTCTTCTATAGAACTATGACCAAGTAACTCCTTAACAGCAACTATATCCTTATCGCTTTCAACATATATCTTATATGCATAGGTTTTTCTCATGCTGTGAGCTGTAATATCACTCAATCCAAAATAGTTTCCGGCATCTTTAAGTATATTGCTAACTGCTTGTACTCCTATATGTTTATTTGTCCCTTTCCTTGAAGGAAATATATATTCATAGTCTTTTTTATCTTTTATATATTCCTTTAAGATTTTTTCTAGCTTTGGAATTATCTCTACTACTCTTGGTTTCTTATTCTTTTCTCTTATATTCTTAGAATTCATTTTTTTACCTTCATAAATTTGAAACTCTTTTCTTTTTAGAGCTTCCTTAACATCTCTAACTTTAAGTTTTACTAAATCTCCAGCTCTATATCCCGTAGTAATTCCTAAAACAAATAATACATAATTTCTTTCGTTCTTATATTTTAGGTAATCCTGTATATCTAAAACCATTTGTGTAGAAGTTATTGGTTTAGCAGGTCTTTTTTTATTCAATCACTTCTCACCTGCCTAAGTGCACCTTTAATTCTTCTATAACTTCTTTCACTCATACATTCTTTTAAACTATTTGCTACATTTTCTTTTTTTATATGTTTACTATTACAGTAAGGACATGCAATATACCTGCCCTTTTTTATCTGTTCAACATCTTCTGTAAGTAAAACAAATTCTTTTTTACATATAGTGCATATATATGAAGTATAAATACTCTGCATGTTCTTACCTTCTTTCGTAAATTATAAAAAGCACCCATACATGGATGCCTTACATAAAAATTCTTATATTACTATATTAACATGTCCATTTCTAAAAAACCTACTGTAAACCTCTTGTAAATCTACTATTTTTCTATTTTAATTATAAAAATGGTTCAATTTTTACTAAAGCTTCATTTTCAAGTTGTTTACAATAACTATAACTTCTATCTAATTTATAAGTTACAGTATCCCATCTACAACCTTTTATGTGTTTTAGTTCAATAACTTCTCTTTCTTTATCATCTAATATGCTTAAAGCATTATCAATTCTTTCTAGTTCCCTTTCTTTTGACCTTTTTAAACTTTCTAACATTTGTGATTTATCGGCTATACTTATTGCTTCGTTCTCTGTCATGCTGTTAAATTTATATGTTGGGCTTAACTTTTCATCATAATTTATCCCAGAAGGTCCTATATTTTCAGCCTCATGTAATTCTTCTAAATCTAATTCTATATTTTTAATTTCCGCTTTAAGCACTCTGTATCGCTGTAACTTTTGAATTATATTCATTTTACCCTTCCTTTTTTATCTGTTGTATTCTTCTTTTTCCCTTTCTTTTATCCATTTTTCTTCCCATTTGTCACTTTTAGCAGATGCTTTACATAATGCTACTGTAAAAACTAAAATTATTACAATAGTAGTTAATCCTGCAATTAACATATTTTTTATCACCTCTTTTTTAACTTGTCCCCTTTTGCTTATCTGTTTTTAAAATTGTTTGCCATGCTTATATGGTCTATTTTGGTTTTTCTCCATCTTTTTTATTATTTCAATTTCTAAATCTATTCCTAATCCACCAGATAAATCAGCCAATCTTATAGCAGTATCAGCCAATTCTTCCTGGAAGTTGTCTAAGTCATCTTTTCTTAATGCTTCTAGTGCTTCAGATAGTTCAGATACTATAAGCATAAGCCTAGTTGCTATTGCATTATTTTCATTTTGCAAATCTAATGCTCTATCATAATCCTGCCAAAATCCTTTTTCTCTTGCATTTGTATGTGCCTTTTGTACTAATTCTCTAATCTCCATCTTTTAGTCTCCTGTTCTTCAATCATTTTTAATACTTTTTTCGTTGCTTCTGTTAAATCATATCCTTCAAAGTATAATCTTTTAATTTCTTCTGCCCAGTCTATATTATTCATAATATCCTCATCCTCCTAAAATGGAATATCTTCACCATCCTCCTGTGTCATGCTATCTATATATTCATATTGACTTGCAACTCCTGAATCACCTTGTCCAGTTCCTTTCTCTAAAAATTGCACTTCGTCAGCTATTATTTCAGTAACATATCTTTTTGTACCATCCTTAGCTTCATAGTTCCTTGTCTGAATTCTCCCAGAAACACCTATGAGCTTTCCTTTAGTCATATAGTTAGCTAAGTTTTCTGCTTGCTTACCCCATACTATCACAGGAATAAAATCAGCTGTTTTTTTCCCTTCTGCATCTTTCCTAAAATAATTATCTACTGCAAGAGTTACTGTGGATACAGCAGTTCCCTTGCCTGGCGTAAATTTAAGATCCGGATCTCTTGTTAGTCTGCCTATTAATACTACTTTGTTCATTTTTAAACCTACCTTTCACATAATTACTTATTTTGCTTTCACTTAAATTTAAAATTTTTGCTATTTGCTTTTGATTTAATCCTTCTTTTTTTAGCCTATCAAACTCATCATCATTAATATATATCTTCCCACCTACAGATTTCATTTTTATTCCCCTTACCTTAATCATTTAAAAATTTGCTTATTTCACTTCGTAAAATTCCTGGACAATATACTTCTGCTTTCTTTAAAAGTTCTTTAGCTCTATCTTGCTTTTTTGAGTTTTTCATTATTTCCTCAACTAATATATCCCCTAAATTTTTAATTCTTTGTTTTAAATCTTCTTGTGCTTTTAAATCTTTTATATCCATGTTTTATCTCCCTTCAAAAATCTTTTTATCATAAACCCCATCTGGAACCATAACAGCCAAATTTGCTATTCTCTGATACTGTGGCAACCACGCACATTTAGTTGCAGCCACTTGTCCATCTCGCTGTTTTGCAACTATTATCTCAATAATTCCTTTATCCTCGCTATCCCTATTGTAGTACTCATCTCTGTATAAAAACATAACAACATCAGCATCCTGCTCTATACTCCCAGATTCTCTTAAATCTGAAAGTTGCGGTCTATGATCTGCTCTTTGCTCAGGAGCTCTTGAAAGCTGAGAAAGTGCTATAACAGTTATATCCAATTCCTTAGCCAAAAGCTTAAGTTTTCTTGAAATTTCGCTTACTTCTTGTACTCTATTTTCCTTTAAATTTCCTTCAATAAGCTGCAAATAATCTATAATAACAACATCAAGACCATTTTGAATCTTAAGCTTTTTACACTGAGCAATAATAGAATTTAAAGTCATTGTTTTTTCATAAAGCTTTAAATTATCAGTGCTTAAAATTCCTGCAACCTTAGCTACATCTGCCCACTGTTTATCCGTAAGTTTTCCATCTCTTAAACTATAACTATCAATACTTGTAAGATTTGAAACTATACGTTTTATAAGACTCAAATTATTCATTTCTAAACTAAATATAGCAACTTTTTTTTTAGATTTTAGTGCTATGTTAGTAGCCAAGTTTGTAGCAAAAACTGATTTCCCCATGCTAGGTCTTGCTGCAACTACAATAAGCTCTTGAGAATGTAAGCCTCCAAGAAGGAAATCTAATTTTTCAAAGTGTGTTTTTATTCCCTGTATACCGCCTCCGTTTTGATATCTCTTTTCTAAATCATCAAGAAATGAATCAATAACTTTTGTTATATTTCCATCTTCCTCATTTTTTGCTATATGTTCTATGCTATTTTGTTGGACAAACTCAATAACTTCATCAAGATCTTGATCATCTTCAAGCTTTTTAACTGCCTGTATTAATCTAATATAAAACTCTCTTAGTTTTGATTTTTCTTTTACTATTTCTACATACTGCTTTACCCCAGCAAAACTAAAACCAGCGGTTATAAGTTCGCTGATATATGTTAGCCCTCCAACTTGAACAAGGTTTTTCCCTAACTTATTTGCCAATGTAGTTACATCTATGTGTATTGAATTCTCATACATCTCTTTCATAGCTTGAAAAATAATTTGATGTCTAGAATTATAAAAATCTTTGGCTTCTAATTGGCAAATAACATCACACATAACATCATTTTTAGAAAGTATTGCTCCAAGAATACTCATTTCAGCATCAAGATTGTATCGCTCCATTTTTTCACCACCTATATGTATGTATAAGCTTGTGCATTAGCCCTTTGTTCATCAGGGGCTGCACGTTTTTTTATATTCCCACCATTTTTATTCCAATTCTCTAATATTCCTTTAACATAAGAATAACTATGTTTACTATTTTCATCAGCAATTTCAGCGGCTCTTTTAACCAATTCTTCGCCATAAATCTCAATGTCTGCTGAAATCTTCTCCATTAAAACTGGAGACATAAGACCAAATCCACATTTTTCAAAATGCTTAAAAATTTCAATATTACTATTACTACTACTTGTAGTAGTATCTATATCTAGTTCTTTATCTAGATGCGTTAATTTTGCATTACACTCCGTTTCATGTAACGTTTCTGTAACGTTACATGACGTTACACTATCAGATAAAGCTATACAAGAATCATTAATAGCCTGTGATTCAAGCTGTTTCTTCTTTTCCCTATGTCTTCTAACTCTTTCTTTTGCAAGTTCTTTAGCTTTTTGCATTCCCTCAATGTTTTGATGTTCTGACCAGCCAACTATACTTATAACATCTTGCTCAATACTTATCATATTAAACTTGCAAAATATATTTAGAGCCATTTTTATTGTATTAAGTTCGAAATCGAATTCATTAGCAAGCATTTCTGCATCATAAGGAAGATTTTCTGTAAGAAGAATAAATCCATGAGAATTACATCTTCCTGCTAAATTTAAAAGCATAATCCAAATAAGTACAATATCATTTCCTCCTGGTAATTTTCTTATTTGCTTAATTTTTCTATTATCAAACATATCTGTATCAAGTTTAATCCATTTAATTTCAGCCATAATTTATCCCTCCATATATTAATCAATAGGTATCTCTAAAATTGTTCCTTCTGCTATGTATTCACCACAATTATTTATATCTTCTATAGTCTCTACATCAACATCAAACTTTCTTGCTATATCTGTAAGTTTTTCTCCAGCTTGTACCTTATAAAGCATTTTGAAAGATTTGTTGTCATAATTTCTTTGAATACTAGATATAATAATAATTAATATAGTTACCATTAAACTAATTAAAAAAATTTTTTTATTAATCCTCATTTATTTTCACTTCTTTCCAGTTTTATTTTTTAAGTTATATTAATAAAATATAATGAGTAGTGTTATTTATTTTTTTTAAATTAAAATTTTTTATAAGGCTTAAAAGCCTTATTTTGTCGAGTGTAATAAATAGTTATCCTTTCTACATAGTGATGTTCACTTTATCATCTTTTAGCACTTCTATTAGCTGATCTATTTCCTTTGGTTGGAGCTTATTAACAAGTATTTTTGCTAATGTATCAGCTGCCTTATCTTGTAATGTTTTCATGTCCTTTGGATAATTCACCTTAACCTTTAATATCAAGCTCCTCCCTCCCCTTTCAAAATACTGATATTATCAATTTATGCTGAAAATATTTTTTTGTTCCTAATTCCCAGTTCATTAAACTAAAATAAAATAAATTGGTTAAAATAAATTAAGAATTAATACAGCTAGTTTGAAATGAGTTAGTGTTATTTATACATTTGGTAATATGGTTGTCAAAAAAAATTTCATTTACCAAATTTATATCTAAATTAAGTATAGTAGATAAAGTTAAAATTTCTTCATTAGTAAAAGGTATTAAACCTAATTCTTTTCTGTTATAAGTCTTTGTTGACATTTTAGACATTTCTGCTAATTTCTCCTGAGTAAGTCCATTTAACACTCTCAAGCTTTTAAGCTTTTTTGTATTCATTTTTCTACCTCCTTAATTACCATTTGGTAATTTTAATATATCATACCGTTTGGTAAGTGTCAACACATTTTTTATATTTTTGGTAATTTTTATTCAATTTTTTTATACATGATTTATAATATTGGTAAGGAGTGATTTTATGGGTGAAAATATTGGAGAAAGAATATTGAGGCTAAGAATAAAAAATGAAATGAAACAAAAAGAATTAGCTGATAAGGTTGGTATAACTGAAGCTACTTTATCAAGATATGAAAATGGATTAAGAAGTCCAAAAGGAGAAATTGTATCAAAATTAGCTGAGGCCCTTGGAGTTTCTTCTGATTATTTACTTGGACTTACTGATGAAGTTAAAGAACAAAGTAAAAATGAAATCAAAAACCTTGATATTATTCCCGAGCAATTTACAGACCCAGAGCAAGCAAGAGCTTATGTTAAAAAGCATAGAATATTTGCATCAGAAGGCTTCAATGCTGATAAAATAGATGATGAAAAAATATTAGAGTTTGCAAATGCTCTCTTAGAACAGATGAAACTTATTGGATATAAATATGAAAAAAAGATAAAAGGAAATAAATAAATTTATAGTTGATGCTAAATGGGAAGTGATATATTGAATTGGATTGATAAAATTGTTATAGGTACTATTGAGTTTTATGGCACCAATAATCCTTATGATATATTAAAAGCCATGGGTATAAATATTATTAAAACAGATCCAAGTAATTCTATTCTGCTTGGGAAAAATTGCATTTATATAATGGATAACAGTGTTATTTTTATGAGAGATGATTTAAACTATAAGCATGAATTGTTTTATTTAGGGCATGAATTAGGACATATAGTATTACATTATATGCCTGGTGATAATTATGTAAGTAAAATGATACAAAATGACGGCAAAATTGAAAAACAAGCTAATTATTTTGCTCTTAAATTAGGGCAAATAACTTTTAATGAAATAGAATTATACGAAATGACAATAGAACAAGTAGCTTGTGCTTTAGAATTACCAATAAGCCCTTTAAAACAGCTTAAAAATTTATGAATTAATAGAAAATACGATAAAGGAGTTAAAGCAAATGGAGAATAACAAAATTGAAGAATTATTAATAAAAATACTTGAAAACCAAACTTCTATGCATTCAGATATTGTTGAAATAAAAGATAAAGTAAATTTCGTATTCAATCAAACTGCTGAATTGACAGAGTTTAGAACAGAAATGAATATGTCCATAAAGAAATTAAATGAGAAAATAGATGATTTGCAAATCGATGTTAATACCACTACCTCCAAAGCCGTAAAAACTGAAAATAAAGTTATTGAATTTGAAAGGCGGCTAGATGAAAGAAAGCAAGGTTAAAAAATCAAGTCAATTTAATATAAATATGAGTAATATTTGAATATCAGCAAAAAGTAAAATACCATGAAGCGGAACATATATTAAATCATGGTAATAGTAGTTATTCTGTTTGTGAATTGAATGACGATAAACAAGACTATAGTATTTATGAAGCTACTGCTGATGAATTCATGGATACTTGCTTTAGCAAGTATAAAATCTTAATTTATTAGGAGGTTTATCATGATTTTACAAGAACGTATTAATGAATTGGGGAGTGGAATTTTAATAATCAATAATTCAAAAATTGAATTAATTGGTTTTACATGTCCTGAAAGATTATATGATTATTATAATAATCATATGCAATGCTATTTTTCAATGGGGATTTATGATTTAAAACCTTTAGATTTTACTTACATTCAAAATAATGCATTATTTATTGTAGAAGATAAAAATTTAGTAACTACATCTAAACACTATTTTAAATTATTAAAAAAAGACACAGTAAAATATAAAACTAAAGATAAAAAATATACTTCAAAAGTATATTCTATAAGTAAAAATGAGTATACAAATAAATATAGGTATAAAGATATGGAAATAAGCATTCTTTTTGATACGAAAGAAGACTTGTTAAAGTATTTTAAAGAAAGATTTAATAAAGAAATTGTGTTTTAATGGGGGATATTAATCATGGAAATTTATGATGATTTTTCTTTTAGAAAATATACTAAATGGAGTGAAATTGATAAGTCTATACATACACTTGAAGGAATACTTAAGGGTATTTCATTAGATAACAAACTAAATGATTTAGAAATTAATGAACTAGTTAATTGGTCTGAAAAGCATCGAGATCTATCTGATATTCATCCTTATAATGAACTTATACCATTAATAGATAAATATTTAGAAGATAATGAGCTTACTGAAGAAGAAATAAAAGATATATTATGGTTTTGCAACAATTTAAAAACAGCTAATAGATATTATGATTTTGTAACATCTGATATTCAAAGACTTCAAGGTATAATGCACGGAATAATGTGTGACAATAAAATAACTGATGATGAAATTAATGAGTTAAAAGTTTGGCTTAATAAAAGTAACCACCTTGCAGGTTGTTATCCTTATGATGAATTAAATAGTATACTAACAACTATTTTAAAAGATAGTGTTATAACTGACGAAGAAAGAAACTACCTTAAAGTATTTTTTAGTGAATTTATAGATATAAAAACTACTCCAAATATTGACGAAGAAGAATTAGCTAATTTAAAAAAAGAATTTAGTATTCAAGGCATATGCTCAATATCCCCGAAAATAACTTTTGAGGGAAAACAATTTTGCTTTACTGGTGTTTCTTGTAAAGCAAGTAGAAAACAAATTGCTAATATAATAACAGCTCTTAATGGTAAATTTATGAATTCAGTATCTAAAAAAACTGATTATCTTATTATAGGCAATGATGGTAATCCGTGTTGGGCCTTCTCTTGCTATGGTAGAAAAGTTGAAACTGCTGTAAATTTACGTAAAAATGGAAGTAAAGTTATTATAGTCAATGAAAATGATTTTTGGAGTACTATCGAGAATTATAATGTATAATAAAAGGAAGTGCTTATTTTGAAAGCAGCAATTTATAGTAGAAAATCTAAATTTACCGGTAAAGGTGAATCTATTGAAAACCAAGTGCAAATGTGTAAAGACTATGCACAGAATCAATTAAAGGATAAAAATATTACTGAGTTCTTGATTTATGAAGATGAGGGATTTAGTGGTGGCAATACAAATAGACCAGAATTCCAAAGGCTTATGGAAGATGCCATGATTAAAAAATTTGATGTTCTTATATGCTATAGGCTGGATAGAATATCTCGTAATGTTGCTGACTTCTCGAGCACACTGGAAATACTGCAAAAGTATGATATTGACTTTGTTAGTATCAGAGAGCAATTCGATACAAGCACTCCAATGGGACGTGCTATGATGTATGTAGCAAGTGTGTTTGCTCAGCTTGAAAGAGAAACCATTGCAGAAAGAGTGCGAGACAATATGTTGGAATTGGCCAAGACAGGACGCTGGCTTGGCGGGGTTACTCCCATTGGATATAAATCTAATCCAGTAACATATTATGATACTGAAATGAATGAAAAAAAAATGGTTAAACTTACACAAGTACCTGAAGAACTTAAAACAGTTAAGTTGATTTATAATAAGTATTTAGAATTTAAATCTTTATCAAAAGTAGAAACATATTGTTTACAAAATAATATAAAAACTAAACGTGGATCAGATTTTAATAAAGCTAATATAAGATTAGTATTAAATAATCCTGTTTATGTAAAAGCTACTGATGAAATTTTAGAATATCTAGAAAGTAAAGGAATTACATGTTGTGGTATTCCTGATGGTGAGCATGGATTATTGACATATAATAAGCAGAAAACAATATATGGTGATAACGGTAAAGTTGTTAGAGTAAATAGGGATACCAAAGAATGGATTGCTGCGGTAAGCTCACAAAAAGGAATTATAGAAGCTTCTGATTGGTTGAAAGTACAAAAAATTTTAACAGAAAATAAAGATAAGGTGCCTAATCTTGGTAAAACACATAATGCTCTTTTAACTGGCGTTTTGAGATGTGCCAAATGTGGTAGCACTATGCAAATTAATCATGGGCATCAAAGTCGAAAAACTGGGGAAACTATATATTACTATGCTTGTTCTATGAAAAAATATTCTAAAAGCGTTCGTTGCAATAATAAAAATGCTAAGGTAGCAGAATTAGATCTTGTAGTAAAAAATTATCTAAAAAAATTAGCTATGAATAAAAAAGTCTTACTCGCTAAATTATCTGAACAAAACCGAAAATCTAAAGAATTTAATAATTCTATGAATAGAGAAGAAACTTTAAAAAAGTCTATAGCTGAAAAAGAAAAACAAATAGAAAATTTAATAAACAAACTTGCCATTGATGATGAAATATCAGATTTAATTATTAATAAAATAAAAAGTATTAAAAATGAAATATCTGAATTAAAAAAAGAGCTAGTAAATATAGATACAATAAAATCACAATTTAACGAAACTGAAGTAAATTTATCTTTTATAAGTATGCTGCTAGATAGATGTTCAATAATAGATACCTTAACAGATGATGAAATAAAGCAATTGATTTATGCTTTAATAGATAAAATTACATGGGATGGAGAAAAATATGAAATAGAAATAAATTTTATTGGAAGTAATAAGGAAAATGATGAAGAATATAAAAAAAAATAAATTTCATACTCCCTTTACTTTCCAAAAAGTCGCATTTTAGTAAAATTAGCACCTGCATCTAAAATTGCTTCGTAATTGCTTTGGCAGGCTCCTGCAAAAATAACTAAATCATCATAACTAGGCTCATAATTTCTAAGTTCACTTACTGTTTCTACAAAATATCTTGAGTTTCTATAATTATTTATATTTAAATAATCTTCAGCTCCTTTTGTTATAGCATCATGACCAGTTATAATAACTATATCTGGTTTTATTTGTTTAACTAAATCTGGAACTTCTCTAGGCTGATTTTTTTCTTCTATAACTTTTCCAACAACCTCTAATTCTAATTTTTTATATACTTTAAGGCATACATCTAAATATTCTGCATCTCCATCTACATGAAGTATTTTCCCAGGTCTTCCAAATGCCATTTCTTTAGTTAAGTTAACCTTAGAACTTCTATAATATCGCTTATTTGTACTAAATCTGTTTATTAATATGTTATTTATAGAAGTATTTACCTTCCTATTTAATATTTTTTCTTTTTCTCCAAAAGAATTTGGAACTACTTCCTCTAAATCTTCTGGTGGAGCATCTGCTATAACTCTAAGATTGATTCCTTTAAGAGTATATACAAGACCATTTTCTGTATCTTTTACATCAATTATTTTAAAAGTTATATCTTTCCCATAAGATTTCCTTACAACAGTATCTCCTATATTCATACCCTCATCTCCAACTTACTTATAGTTTAACAAGTATAAACAAGCTCATATTAAATTTATGTTATAGATATCAAACCCGAAATTTTAACATTAATCTAGGAAAATAACAACTTAATCAATTAAATATATTTTTAATTTATTGTTTCACTATACTATTACATTAAATTTTAAGGTTTGATATATTTAAATATAAATATTAAGCTTTTAAATATATGATATATACAATAAGATTACTTATATTACATATTATGAATTTACAATATTATATGTGCAAAATTATAAATAGGTCATGAAAATAAATATTTCATGACCTATTTATAAAATATTATTCCTTTTGAGCATATATATTTTTAAACTCTTCTATAAAATTTATAAAATTATCTTGCTCCTTAATTAATTTTTCTATTTTATTGTTAAAAGTATTTTGAGCCCAACTAACTTCATTATAATAATACCTATTAGCAAGTCTCCAATATCTTTGAGGAAATAAAAGATATGCAAATAATACTCTATATTCATCTTCCCTTAAAGGACTTATCTCATTATAAGCATCTATTATTAATCTAGCATATTCTATGTTCCAATCTTGCCTTTTAAGCACTTTTGTAATAAAAAGAGATAAATCGTATGTTCTTACTTCTTTTTTACAATAATCAAAATCTATTACATTTACATCATTTTTATTATCTATTATTATATTATGATAAGTATAATCATGATGACAAAAACTTTTTTCTTCATCAGTTATTCTGCATATTTCATTATAATTTGAATTTTCAAGTACTTTTAAAGCTCTCTTCCCTAAATTCTTATAAAATTCTACTGATTTAATATAATTTAAATCAAAATTTGTTTTATTATTTTTTTTCCTAGCCATGTCCCTCATTTTTTCAAAAGATTTTATTCTCTTTTCCATAAGATGAGGCCATCTTCCTAAATCACTTTTTAATTTACTGTTTTCCGGTGGTTCATATCCTTTTGATGCTATATGAAGCATTGCTAAATTCTTAGCAGCAATCACTAAATCCTCTTTACTATAAAAATCGCACTCTCTTCCATCTATCCATTCAGAAAGTGTATAAATGTCTTCATTTACTAAAGCATAAGGATTGCCATCTATATTTAAACAATATCTATCAACTCTAGGAAAACCATTTTTTATAAGATGTTCTTTAGCTCCATATACAAAAAGCAGCTTTTGAGTACCATAGTTTATTTTTTTAAGACATTTCATTCCTTTATTGGTTTTTAAAATGTATACTCCTTTATTTGGTTTTAAACTTTCAATTTCAATATCAAACTGCCTTTCAAGTTCAAATTCTCTCATCATTTTAATCACCGCCCTCCCTTTTATTATGCTTAGATTTATAAATCAAATCCTCTATATAATTTATATGTAAAGTATAATTTATTTATTAACACTTTTTATTAATTCTTAATATAATAAACTATAAACACTTTGAAAGGATACCAATATGAAAATAGGTATAGATGGAAGAGGTGCTAAATGGTATAGGGGTACTGGTATTGGTACTTATACTTATCAGCTTATTTCATCATTAAATACTATAGATAAAATTAATGAATATTTACTTTTTATGCCCGAATCTTCTGTGTCAGATATATCTTTTAGCAATAATTTTCATATAGAAAATATATCAGAAGGAAATTTAAATAATTTCTGGGATGAAGTAAATATTCCTAATATACTTACGAATAAAGATATTGAAATTTATCATGTGCCTCAAAATGGTGTTGGGCTTCCTAAGGAAAAAAATTGTCCTTTTGTTATAACATTACACGATGTTATTCCACTAAAAATGCCCGAAACCGTTGGTGAAACATTTCTTAAAATATTTAATAATGATATGCCTTCTATAGTTTCTTCTTGTGATGGTATAATAACAGTTTCAGAATTTTCAAAAGAAGATATTGCCAAAAGTTTTAATTATCCAAAGGAAAAAATATTTGTTACTTATTTGGCTGCTGAAGAAATATATCATCCTTTAGATAGAATTCAATGTTCAGAATTAATAAAAAAATATTATGGAATTGATGGAGACTATATTTTGTATGTAGGTGGATTCAGCCCTAGAAAAAATATAATAGGATTAATAGAAGCTTTTAGTAAATTTATTTCTAAATATAAAAAAGATATAAAACTTGTAATTGCAGGTAAGCAAGGTAAATCTTATGATATATATAAAAAACGTTCTCAAGATTTAAATATAGAAGATAAAGTTATATTCCCAGGATTTATACCTATAAAATATCTGCCATGCCTTTACAATGCTTCTAAACTTCTTGTGTATCCTTCTTTTTATGAAGGTTTTGGACTTCCTCCTATAGAAGCCATGGCTTGTGGTATTCCTGTTATAGCTTCAAATTTAACTTCTATTCCTGAAGTTGTTTCTGACTGTGCAGTACTTGTAGATCCTTATAATATAGATGAAATATCTAATGCAATATATAAGGTAATTAATGATCATAAATTTAGAGATAAACTTATAATAAAAGGACTAATAAGAAGCTCAGAATTTAATTGGAAGAAAACAGCTAAAAATACTTTAATAGCGTATAATAAAATAATTAATAACTAAATAAAAAACAGAAGGATAATATACACTTTAATATCCTTCTGCTTTTTATTTTATTTATCTAAAAAGCGCTTTAATTATATATAATAATCACATATAATTAAAACGCTTTTTATACTTTTTATTTATTATGAGAAAAAAATTTTTCATTAAATTCTTTCAAAAATTCTATTCTATCTTCTTTAAAAGATACTTTTTTCATAAGCCTATATAAAAAAACTTCTTCTTCCCAATCCTTTCTTCTTGTATAATAATCTTTAGAAATACTATAAAAATCTTCTGGAAAATATAAAAATCCATATAAAACTTTTAATTCTCTTTCATCAATAAAGTTTATACTAGAATAATCATAAATAATAGAACTAGCTTTTTCTATATCAAAAGCAAAATTTTTTATAACTTTATTTATAAAATTACATAAGTCATGAACCTTTAAATCAATTAATGCATAATCTAAATCTATAAAATATGCTTCATTATTATTTATAATAATATTGTGATAAGCTAAATCATGATGACATAAGGCAATTTTATCTTTTTCACTGCAAATTTCATAAAAAGAAGAATTTTTTAAAATATTTATGCTCTCCTTTATTTCATTTGTATAATGTTCAAAATTTTCTAAAAATATTTCATCGAATTCTGTTTTATACTGATGCATTTGAGCTATACTTTTAAATAACTTCATTTCTTCTAATTTTCTTTCAAAACTATATATAGTATTACCTACTGCATATTTATTTCTTATATTACTTGTAAAACCCAAAGAAGCTTTATGAAATTCTCCAAGCCCTTTAGATGCTATACTCAAATCAATTGGATTATTAAACTCACATTCTTTACCCGATACTAAATCCATGACACAATATATATCATCTTTAATTTTAACATATATATCTCCTTCTTTTGTATTTACAAAATCTATTACTCTATCAAATTTATTTTTAATATACTTTATTGCTTTATTTATAAACTCCAATTCCTCAAGAGAATAATCAATTTTCTTTAACACTTTATTCCCTTTATCAGTAGATATAATATAAACACTTCTTATTGGTACTACATCTATAACTTTTAAATTAAACTTTTCAAAAAGTTCAATAGATAAATCATATTTTGCTAAATACTTTTTATCTCTATATCTTACATCTGTCTGCATTTTAAAATTTGAAGATAACTTTTCTGTTGCATTCAATTTTATATCACCTCCTAAAATAAAACTTCTCCATCTTTAATAATTGCTTTTTTTAATTTATTTTCATATTCTTCTTCGCTTAATTCTTTTGTTTTTTCTCTATATCTATTAAAACATTTCATGAATTCATAAGGATAAGATAACAAAGCTAAAATAAATCTATTACTTTCTTTTGAAAGATTTGAATATTTACAAAAATCATCTACAAGATATTTAAAATCAAGTTTAATTCCTTTTCTTTTGTATTTACTTAAAATATTAAAACAATCTATTTCTATGTTGTTATAATTGCATTTATCTATATTTATTATTTCTAATTTATCAGTTTTTCTTAAATTAGAAAAATCTGCATCACCTATACAAATTTCAGTTCTATCCATACTTCTTTTTATAATATCCATATAACTAGAATTAAAAATTTCAGATATGCAATATTCTGCCCTTTTTATATATTCATTGCCAACTTTTAAAAGCATTATTTCAAAATCATTCTCTGGTGAATTCATTTTTATATTATTTAAGTATCTTTTTAATCTTTTTATATAAACTTTATATTGTTCTACTATACTACCGGTTTTATTATTAAGTCTTTTACCAATATATCCTTTATATCCCATAGCTTTATTTTGAAACTCATTTATAAGCATAAGTTGATTTGACATTAAACTTTCATCAATATTATTTGGTAAAACATATTTATCTTTAAAATTTTTAACTATATTTATATCTTTTGACATAAGATATTCTGCAAAAGGCTCAAACAATTCATCTCTAGCCACCAAAAACACCTCTATATATTTTTATATTTATTTTTATACTCCGTATTTTATAAGCCTGAATTCATCAACAAAATCTTGTTTTTCTTCATTATCATCATATATCTTTTTTAATTTTTTAATAAAGAAATCTTCACCCCAAGGCTGTTTTTCCCAATAGTACTGAATTCCAACCTGCCAGTAATCTTGTGGAAATTCCATAAAAGCAGCCATAATTTCTATATCTCTTTTCTCTATTACTCTTTCTTTACTATAATTGTCCATTATAAAAATAGCATCATCTATACTCCATTTGCCGTTTTTTAGTTTTCTTAGTAAAAGACTTGCTAAATCATGTATATTTATATCTAATATACAATAATCAAAATCTATAATATCAATATCACCATTATCTTCAATTAAAACATTATGATGTGCATAATCATGATGGCAAAAACCTTTCTTTAATATTTCACTATCTACTTTTTTAATATACTCACTTTTCATAAGATTTCTTATAGATTTATCTGCTCTTTCTATCTCTTTAGACATAGCTTTAAGATATAAATTATCAAACTCACTTTTTTCTTCTTTTTTCAATATTCTATTTCTAAAATCTAATATTTCTTCCCTTCTTGTAACAAAATGATTTATCCACTTATACCAATATACTCTTGGATTCATATCTTCTGTTACATTAAATCCTTCACTTTTATTGTGAAGCTGTGCTAACTTAACTGCAGCTTTTGAAACATCAATTGGATTGTCATAGTTACATTCTCTTGCGTTTAGCCATTTAGTTAAGTAAGCATTACAACCTTCAAAACTTATATAATCTAAACCATCTAATGTTTTTATTATCTCAGGTACTTTATCAAATCCATTATTTTGGAGATGCTTTATTGCACTTAAAATAAAATAAAAGTGAGGAAAATTATATTTAATAACTTTTAAACAGTAATCTCCATGAAGAGTTTTAATTTTATAAACATTTTTTATTTTTTCAAGGCCTATTATCTTTAATCCATAATTACACTCAACTAAATTTTTAATTTCTTCTAATTCCAAGGAGCTTCCTCCAAAAATATTGCTCTAATTGCATTATATGAATTTAATATAGAGTGTGTGATAATTAAAGATAAACAAGTTAATTATCAAACATTGTGGAACATTTTTATATTAATTCTAATATTTATAATATATAGGCTTATTTTCTTTAAATTAAACTTATCTTTTATCAATTTAAGGGAGAGGATTGGATGAGAATTGCAATTGATGCACGAGGTATCAATTGGTATAGAGGTACTGGCATTGGTACTTATACAGATAAAGTTTTAAGATATTTATTAAAAATGGATATAGAAAATTATTATCATATATATTGGTCTGGGGAAAATTATGAGGAATTTAAATCTAAAAATACAGACATTATTATGGCGTCCAAAAAACATCATAGATTTTTTGAACAAGTTTATTTTCCAAATAATTTAAAAAATAGCAATATAGATATATATCATGTACCTCAAAATGGAATAGGCATAAATGAAAATATAAAGTGCAAAAAAATTACTACTATACATGATTTAATACCTTATATAATGCCTGAAACTGTAGGGAGAGGATACCTTATTAAATTTCTAAAAGAAGTGCCAAAAGCTATAGAGTTAAGCCATGCTATAATAACTGTTTCTGAATGGTCAAAACAAGACATATTAAAGTTTTTTCCTATAGATAAAGATAAAATTTTCGTCACTCCTCTTGCAGCAGAAGATATGTATAGACCTATGGATAAAGAAAAGTGCAAAGATTTTTTATCAAAAAATTACAATATAAATAAACCCTTTATACTATATATAGGAGGTTTTAGTCCTAGAAAAAATGTAAAATCTCTTATAACAGCTTTTCAAAAGATATATAAAGACTTAAATAAGGACTATAATTTAGTAATAGTAGGAGCAACAAAAGATCAAGGAGAATATTTAAATAAGTTTTCAAGCAATTTAGAATTTGCATCTAAAATAATATTTACAGGATTTGCTCCTGAAGAACATCTTCCTATTTTGTATAATGGCTGCGATGTATTTGTATATCCTTCACTTTATGAAGGCTTTGGACTTCCACCTCTTGAAGCAATGAACTGTGGTGCTCCAGTTATAACTTCTAATTTAACTTCTATACCAGAAGTTGTAAAAGATGCTGGTATACTTATTAATCCTTATAACGAAAATGAACTTTCAAGTTCAATTTTAACGCTTTTAAATAGTGAAAGTCTTCAAAATGAATATAGAAAAAGAGGTCTTAAAAGAGCACAAAATTTTTCATGGTCTAAAACTGCTGAAAAAACCTTAGAAGTTTATAAAAAAGTTTATGAAACAAATTATGATATATAAAGTAAAATCAGAAGGCAAAAATACCTTCTGATTTTATTTTTACAATTTATTTATTATACTTGCTAAATATCCAGCACCAAAACCATTATCTATATTTACCACACTTATACCACTGGCACAGCTGTTAAGCATAGTTAAAAGTGCTGATAGCCCTCCAAAATTAGCTCCATAGCCTACACTTGTAGGCACAGCAATGACAGGTTTATCAACCAATCCTCCTACAACACTTGCAAGAGCTCCTTCCATTCCTGCTATTACAACTACAACTCTCGCCCCTCTAATAATATCTAATCTATTAAAAAGTCTATGTATTCCTGCAACACCTACATCAAATATTCTTTCAACTTTATTCCCAAGTATTTCAGCAGTTACAGCTGCCTCCTCTGCTACAGGTATATCTGAAGTTCCAGCAGTTACCACAGCTATATAAGTATCAGGTATTTTTAACTCTTTCTTTTTTATAGTTATAGTACGTCCAAGTCTGTTATATTCTGCTTCAGGGCAAATTTCTTTAACTGCATTATAAATTTCTTCATTTGCTCTGGTTCCTAAAATATTGTTATTCTTAGTAAGCATAAATTCAACTATTCCTTTTACTTGATCTACAGTTTTTCCTTCACAATATATTACTTCAGGGTATCCTACTCTTACTTCTCTATGATTGTCAATCTTTGCATAACCAAGTTCTTTAAAAGGAAAATCTTTAAGTTTTTTTACTCCTTCTTCTATGGTTAAATTCCCGCTTTTTATGCTTTCAAGTAAATCTTTTATCTCTTTTTCATCCATATTAGTATCACTACCCTTTTATATTAAAATATTTATATTTCTTTGTTAACTTCATTATAAACTTCATTTATAGATATATTATTTTCTATTGCAATTTTTTTACAATCATCATATTCTGCTTTAGATTTTATCTTCTTATTATTAAAGAAAGAAGATTTTATTCTAACTTCACCATATTTAGTTTTTACTATGCTAAATTCTCTTTTAAGCATTGTTTTTTTCACTTTATATTTTCTTATACCTAAAGTAGTAGTTTCCTTTAATATAATTTCTATAAGTTTTTCCTCTATATCTTCATCGCACAAAACACTAAGTTTAATTCCTGGCCTTCCTTTTTTCATAATTATTGGTGTCATAAATACATCCATAGCACCTTCATTAAATAATCTTTCCATAACATAGTCATAAAGCTCTGGATTCATATCATCTATATTACATTCAATCATAACAGCATCTTCATAAATTTTATTATTTTTATCAATACTAAATTTATCTTTTATTTTTTCTTCAGTTTCTCCTAAATATACTCTTAAAACATTTGGAATATCTGTATCTCTATGTCCTATTCCATAGGAAACTTTATTTATTTTAAAATCCTTTTTATCTGTAAATTCATCTACAACAACTTTAAGTATTGCCGCACCTGTAGGTGTTGTAGTTTCAAAAGGTACTGCTCCAAGCTTTACAGGTATTCCTTTTAATATTTCAGCTGTTGCAGGTGCAGGAACAGGAAATAATCCATGAGCACATTTAACAAAGCCACCTCCAAGCTCAACCTTAGATGACATAATTTTATCAACATTTAAATAATCAAAACATATAGCTGCCCCTACAATATCAACAATAGAATCTACTGCTCCTACTTCATGAAAATGAACTTCCATTAAAGATTTGCCATGTATCTTAGCTTCAGCCTCAGCAACCTTTAGAAATATTTTCTTACTTAAATTTTTAACTTTTTCACTTAGAGAACTATTATCTATTATAGTTTCTATATCGCTTAAATTTCTATGATGATGTTCCCCTTCTTTATGATTATGTTCATGTTCTTTATTATTTAAATTATGATTATGTTCATGTAAATTATGGTGATGTTCATGTTCTCCATGCTCATGATTATGCTCTTCATTATTTAATTTTACAGTTACTTTTGTACCAGTAATACCTTTTCTATTATCTTTACTTACTTCTATTTCATATCCAGAAATATTAAGCTTTGAAAGCTCATTAATAAGATAATCTTTATCAACTCCTAAATCTATCATAGCTCCCAAATTCATATCTCCGCTTATTCCAGAAAAACAATCATAATATAATATTTTCATGCTATTTCTTCCTTTCTTTCCTCTTTTCTTTCTTCTCTTATTTGAGGTAATTGTAAATTTATTACTATCATTCCTGACAATATCAAAAGACATCCTAATAAAGCTTTACCTGTTAATTTATCTCCAATAAAAACTGAAAATATTGCACTAAAAACTGGTTCTGCTAAAAATATTATTGCAGCATGAGTAGGTGTAGTATACATTTGAGCTATATTTTGAAGTCCATAGGCAAATACAGTACAAAATATTGCAGTAAATAAAATAGCACCAAAAGAAAATGTATTTAAATCCATTTTTAATCTATCAACAAAAACTGCTGGTACTAAAGAAATTATACCTACAGTTAAAAGTTCAATAAAAGTCAAAATAGCAATATCTGTATTTTCTGTATATTTATCTACTAATATTATTTGAACTGCAAAACATACAGCACTTAATAAAGTTAAAAAATCTCCTTTATTTAAGCCTAAATCTCCACTTATAGACATTAATCCTAAACCTATTACAGATATGACTATACCTATAATAGTTTTAAAATCTGGAAATTTCTTATATAAAAAAGCTAAAAATAAAGGAACCATAACTACATTAAGTCCAGTTATAAAACCAGATTTACTTGAACTTGTGTAAACAAGCCCTACTGCTTGAAGTATGCTTCCAATACCCAATGCCAATCCTATTAATACACCTGATTTTACCATATTTTTATTGCAATTTTTTAACTTTTTAATAGATATAACTCCAATTATAATGGCAGCTAAAATATATCTTAACGCTATAAAAGAATACGGCGGAATACTTTTTAGTGCTATACTCATAATTGGGAAGCTAGAACCCCATACTACCGTTACTAATATTAAACTTAAGTCTGCTTTTAATTGTTTTGTCATATTTTCCCTCCTGTATTGCTTTAAAATACATAAAAATTAATTATTATCTACTTATATATTTTATCAAATCTTAATACTTCAATAAACATAATTATATGAAAATTTATACTAAAATAATATTTATTAATAGTTTTTATTAATAAATATAAAAAAATAGGGTATTGCGAAACTATTTTTTAATAATTTTGCATTACCCTATTTTAATAAAATCTGATACATAAAATAACCTGCTTTAATATTTACAAAAATTTATTTAAAAAATCTTCTTTTTTGATTTCATTTACTAGATGTTTTACTTCCTGCTCTTTGTTTTTATCCATAATTAAAACTACATCTCCTGCATCAACAATAACCAGATCTTTAATACCAAATCCTATAATAAGTCTTTCGTTACCAAACACATAACAATTTTCACTTTGTTCCATAAAAGTTGTCCCTAATACATTATTACCTCTGTAATTATTCAAAAATCTTCCTAAAGAGGCAAAGTTTCCAATATCATCCCATACAAATTCACACTTTACAACATAAGCTTTTCTTGTCTTTTGCATTATTCCAAAATCAACTGATATACCATCTATCAAATTATATTGTTCTTCTATAATTTCTTTCTCATTTTCTTCTCCTATGCTCTGATAAATAGTCATTAAATTTTTATACATTTTAGGAAGATACTTTTCCATTTCTCTTAAAAATACATCTGCTCTCCAAACAAACATTCCACTATTCCAAAGATAAGTTCCTTTTAACAAAAAATCTTTTGCTACTTCAATATTAGGTTTTTCAGTAAATCTTTCAACTTTAAAAGTAGCAATATCTCCTATGGTTCTTTCTCCCATTTCAATATATCCATAACCTGTTTCAGGCCTTGTAGGTGTTACCCCTATGGTTATAAGACCTCTTTTTCTTTCAGCTATTTCTACAGCTTGAGTTAAAGTATCTATAAATACTTTTTCTCCCTCTATATAATGGTCTGAAGGAAGAACTATCATTGTAGCATCCTTGTCCTTTTTTAAAAGCTTAACTGCTGATAATCCTATACATGTTGCAGTTTCTTTATTAGCTGGTTCTACAAAAATATTGTCTTTACTTATCTCAGGAAGTTCTTCATGAATTTTATCTAAATATTCTTCATTTGTAACTACATAAATATTCTCTTTATTTATAAGAGGTTTTATTCTATCTACTGTATTTCTTAAAAAGCTTTTATCATTTATTATTTTTAAGAACTGTTTTGGTCTTTTATCCCTGGATAAAGGATATAGCCTTATACCTTTCCCTCCTGCTAAAATTAGTGCGTATAGCAAAAATACTCACTCCAAATATTGCTTTGGTTTATAATATGAATTTTTCTTTGCATATGTGAAAAATAAATAATCTTATATTAAAATATACTTAACCCTATATATTACAAATCAGCAATAGAAACTTTCCCAAATACAGCTTCCCAATCATTTTTAAAATCATCAACTGCTTTGTAAATTGCTGGCATTTTTAAAGCATCTATTAAAATTTCAGGGGCAATTGTTACACTTTGTGCACCTGCAGCAAAAGAAGCATTTACCTGCCCTATATTTTTAAAACTTGCCGCAAGTATTTTTGTTGGATAATTATATTTTTCAATTATATCAGCACAATTTTTTATAACTTCATGTGGATTAATATTCATATTTTCCATGCGATTAAAATATGGTGCTATAAAGTCTGCCCCTGCTTCTATTGCCAATAATCCTTGAATTGTTGTGTAAATTGCTGTTGCAGTTATTGATACCCCTTGTGATTTTAGTATCTTAATTGCTTTTAATCCTTCTTCATTAACTGGTATTTTAATAAACACTTTATTATCAATATTTTCCAAAATTGCTTTTGCCTCTTTTATCATGCCTTCACAATCTTGTGCAACAACTTGAACATGAATACTTTTATCTTCCCCTATTATTTCGCGTATTTTTCTAAAATGATTAAAAAAATCTATTTTTCCCTCCTTTTTTATTATGCTCGGATTGCTTGTAACACCTTTAATATTGAAAATTTCAATACACTTCTTAATCATTTCAATATTTACTGTATCTAACATATATTCCATTTTATATCTCTCCTTGTTATTAAAATTTTCTACAAATATTTTTTACTTATAAAACTTGTTCTGTTCTTTCAATTATATCATCTTGAGTTTGTTTAGATAATACATTAAAAAATGCACTATATCCTGCAACTCTAACTATTAAATCTTTATGTTTTTCTGGATTTTTTTGAGCATCAAGTAATATTTCTCTAGATACTACATTATATTGAACATGAAATCCATTTAAGCGATTAAAAAAAGTTCTTATTAACAAAATTAACTTCATTTTGTTTTCTTCTTTTGATAACATTTGAGGCGTAACCTTTTGATTTAACAATACCCCTCCTGTAATATCACGTATTGGCAATTTTGAAACTGACTTAAATACTGCTGTAGGTCCTTTTTTATCCATTGCATGTGAAGGTGAACAACCTTCTGCTAAAGGCTCTCCTGCTTTTCTTCCATCTGGAGTTGCTAAAGTTCCTGCCCCTTGTGGTACATTAGCAGAAATAGAAGATGTACCTGCATAATAACAGCCTCCAATTGGTCCCCTTCCATATCTCGTATTTTTGTATTTTTTTATTTCATCAATATATATTTCATATGCCTCTTTTAATAACAAATCTACATAATCATCATCATTTCCGTATTTAGGTGCATCATTAATTAATATATCTCTAATTTTTTTACCTTTTTCCCCTTCAAAATTATTAACTAAAGCATCCCATAACTCTTTTGGAGTTATGCTTTTATCTTCAAATACACATTTTTTAATTGCAGAAAGAGAATCTCCAAGATTTGCAATGCCTACTTGAAGTCCACTTATAAAATCATACACTGCTCCGCCTTCTTTTAAATTTAATCCTCTTTCAATGCAATCATCTGTTAAAGCTGAACATAACACATCTGCTGTAACTTCTTCTATAGCTAAATCTATACAGCTGTCAATTATTACACTGTGCCTTGTAAATTCTCTAATTGTCTTATCCCATGCTTTCATAACCTCATCAAATGAAGTCATATCTTTAAAATGTCCTACCCCTTGGCAAAGCCTGATTCCTGACTCAAGATCAATCCCATTATTTAATGCAATTAGTAATGATTTGGGGAAATTTAAAAAACTCATACCTGTACATCTATAACCCCATTTGCCTGGAACTGCTACTTCTACACAGCCAATTGCACTATAATTATATGCATCTTCTTCTGATACTCCTTTTTCTATAAATGACGGAATTATAATTTCATCATTATTAAATGCAGGCATACCAAATCCTAACTTTACAACCTCAATACATTCATTCATAAAATCATCTGATAATCCTTTATGATAACGCACTGTTAAATTAGGCTGAGGTAATTTTGTCTGAGCAACACTTTTTAAAATTAAATAGCTTAATGGATTTACTGCATCTTTTTTATCTACTGTCTGTCCACCAATTGTAACATTTTGATATAATGGACTTCCTGCACTAAAACGAGTATGAGACCAACTTCTTATTTTATTTATAGTAAATGTTTTAAGCCATAAATTTGTTAATAATTCAACAGCTTTACTTTCAGTTATTTTACCTGATTTTAAATCTTTTTCATAAAAAGGATTTAAATATTGATCCATTCTTCCATATGAAACTGAATGTCCATTAGATTCAATTTGCAATACAAGATGAATTATCCATAAGGATTGAACTGCTTCATGAAAAGTTTCTGCTGGATAATAGGGAACTTTATTTAGTATTCTTGACATTTCTAATAATTCTTCTTTTCTAGATGTGTTTGACTCTTTTTTAGATAAATTTAATGCTAAATCTGCATAACGTTTTGCAAAATTAACTACTGAATCTAATACAATTAAAACCGCTTTATAAAAATATAATTTATTTAAATTCCTATAATCAGAAATGTCCAATTCTTTTAATTTCTTTTCTGTTCTTTCTTTATAATTAATTAATCCAAAATTTAATACTTTTTCGTAATTTACAGCTATATGTCCGTCCCCTGATGTTATATTACCTTCTGCTTTTATTATTCCTAAATCATAAAAAACTCTACTTTCTGAAGGTATCCCCGCAAGCCCCCTATCTTTTAAAGTTTTCTTCTCCCAAAATGGTGCAATTTCTCTTAATATATTTTTATTTTCTTCAGTAATATAAAATACATCTCCATCACGCTTTTCAAATTCATCAAGTTCATCAATAACCCAATCCATTGCATATTCCGGGAAAATAGGTGCTGCACGGTTATAAGAAGCTTGATTTCCTGCAATCATTGTTTCATCTTCAATAAATATACTCATATTTTTCAATATATTTTCTAAACATAATGCTCTACGTAAAATCATAGGTTTGTCTGCATGTTCTTTATAACTTTCTGTAACAAGTTTTGCCCTCTCTACACATACCATAGGTTTTGAATTTATTAATTTTTCTCTAAAATTACACATTCTCTCTGTTAATTCTCCAAAATGATTCATAATAATCCCCCTTTCATTGTAATGAGTATTTTGCTTTCATTTGAAATTTTTTATCTTTCTTTTATAATTTTATTATATAGCTTTATTATTCTTTGTCAATATTTTATTTCATTCAAAACTATAATAGTTATCTTTTGAAATTTTATAAAAATATTATTATAAAAAACACCATACTATAATATTAAATTTTTATAATATTTATATAGACTTAGTAAAATTATTATAAAAAAATACACAGACTATAATACCTACTACTTTTAGTAAATATTATAAACTGTGTATTTATACTTCTAATTTATTTTATTTTTTATTAATCTATATTTACCATTCTAACATCCACATTTTCTTTTTTTAAATTTTCTAAAATGTCTTTTGGAATATTGCTGTCTGTAAATAAATAACTTATCTCACAAGCTTTAAACTGAGATACCACCCCACGTTCTGAAAACTTTGATGAATCAGTTAATATTATAATTTTTTCAGCACTTTCAGCCATAAACTTAACTGTTTCTGCACGCATTAAATTTTTACCTGTAAAGCCTATTTTAGGACTATAACCATCAATTCCAATAAATAATTTATCTACAAAAAAATCCTTTACACATTTTTTTGTAAGAGGTCCTACTGAAACCTGAGATTCTGTCTGATAGTCTCCCCCAAGTAATACTATCTTTGCACCTCCTTCTCTAATATAGTTAGCAATAAAAATAGAATTAGTAATTATGGTTACATCTTTTTTATTATAGGCAAGCTCTTCTGCAAGCAAAGCACAAGATGAACCCGACTCTATCATAACAGTTTCTCCATCACTAACAAGTTTACTTGCCAAATGTGCTATCTTTCGTTTTATATCATAATTAAAAGCTAATCTGCTTCTAATATCATCACTTGAACTTATAACAGCATATCCATGCTCACGTTTTAATAATCCTTTTTCTTCTAATATATCAAGATCTTTGCGTATAGTCACTTGAGATACATTTAAAAGCTCTGATAATCTACTAACTTCTATACGTTTATTTCTATTTACAATTTCAAGAAGCTTTGTATGCCTATCTATCATAGTAACTTCCTCCTATCTCTTAAGTATAATGGTAATTATAACATAAACTATTTCTAAAATAAAATATTTATATTTCGAATAAAAGTAAATTCATCTAATAAGTATTATATTTTTATTTATATACTTTTAATTCACGACTTTTTATTTATTTGAAATTATTTTTAGTTTCAAGTGTAATTTATAATTTACATTTAAGTATTTTGATGTTATTATTAAACTATAAAGCAATTTATAGTTATTATCTTTACTAAATATCCCTTATATCCCTTCCAGTTTTGACATTATTGTTAAACTATAAAGTTGAATTGTATAATATTAACTGGTTTAAATATATTAGTAAATTAAATAGTACTATATGGAGATGATTATATGAAAGATATAAAGGCATGTATTTTTAATATTCAAAGATATAGTATACACGATGGTCCTGGTATTAGAACTGTTGTATTTTTTAAAGGCTGTCCTTTAAGCTGTTTATGGTGTTCAAATCCAGAATCTCAATATAATAAAATACAAATTGTATGTGATAAAAGTAAGTGTGAAAAATGTCTTTGTTGTGTAAATGTATGTCCTAAAAAAGCTATCTATTTAAACAACAATCATATAGAAATTAATTATAATAAATGTATTTCTTGTCTTAGCTGTAAAAATTCTTGCCCTAATAATGCTCTATCAGTTGAAGGCGAATTTTTAAGTGTTTCTGAAGTTTTAAAAGAAGTTTTAAAAGATGAAGTGTTTTATGAAGAATCCAACGGTGGAGTTACTCTATCTGGAGGCGAAGTATTAATGCAGCATGAATTTGCATCAGAGCTTTTGAAATCTTTAAAAGAAAAAAACATACACACAGCAGTTGAAACTACTGGATATTCCCCAAGTAAAATATTCTTAAAATTTATAGAAAATGTTGATTTATTGTTATTTGACATGAAACATTATGACAGAGAAAAACACTTTAAAAATACAAATGTTTATAATGATTTAATTATTGAAAATTTAAAAATTGCTATAGATGCAGGAAAAGAGGTTATTGTTCGTATACCTGTTATACCAAATATAAACTCCAGTTTAAAAGACGCCGAAGAATTTTGTAAATTACTTAAATCTGTTAACGCTAAAAAAGTAAATCTTCTTCCATTTCATCAATTTGGGCAAAAAAAATATGAGCTTTTAAATAAAAAATATGCTTTTCAAAATATCCAGCAACTTCATGAAGAAGATTTAATAGATTATAAAAATATCTTTCTAAAAAATGGATTTGATTGTTATTTTTAAATATTCATTTCTAAATTTTTCTTTAATAAAATGAAAAATATACAAAGGATCATATTGAAATTATATGTGTATGATTAAAAAGAAGGGGATATATATCCCCTTCTTTTTATTTTAACATTATTCTACAAGCATACATTTCAATATTTCAATAAAGCATCTTCGCTAGGTGCTATTATAATATGTGTTTTTTTATTTGGATTCATTAACTTTAGTATTTTTATCATATTAGATTCACTTGTTGAAACACATCCTGCTGTTCCTCTGCCTGTGCTACAATGTAAAAAAATTGCCGAACCTTTACCTTTAACTCTATCAGTATTATAATTTATTATAGCTCCATATTTATATTGAGTTGGATATTTTATTAGATGTTCTGCACTATTCCATCTACCATCAGCGGGTCCAACTTGCCATGAATTATAAAAGCTAGAATTAACATCGTCAACCCAAAAATCATTATCTGTAACCTTTCTGTAAGCTAGTGATGTGCCTGGATTAGCATTAACTCCAAAAGCCTGTGTTATTGAAAAAGAACCTGCTGGAGTTTTTCCATCACCTTCTTTTTTACTATATGTAACACCATTTTTACCTACAAATCCCGTAGTAGACATTACTTTTGCCCATACACCACCACTCTTTTCAAAAACCTCTATTTTTGCCCTAGGCCCTTGTCCTACAACAGTAATTATTAAATTGCTTTTAGTAGCAGTTTTAGTTTTTGATATAGATAGCTCATTATTTATTGGCTTGTTTTTATCAATAACAGCCTCATTAGTAGTAAGTTTATCTTTAGTTTTTGATATAGCTGACTTATTATTTATTGGCTTGTTTTTATCTCTATCAACCTCATTATTAGTAGATTTATCTTTAGCTTTTGTTGATGGAGTCTGCTTTTGGCTTGATTTTTTATTTGTATCTGTTTGTATCTGTTTTTTTACTTCTTCAACTTTTATATCTATATTTTTAACTTGAACTTTATCTTCAAACTTTGTTTCATTTAATTTTAAATTATTGTCTTCTATAGTTTTAATATCTGTATTAGTAGGTGAACTACTATCAACAGGCTTAATATTATTACACCCAAATAGCAATATAGGTAAAGTTAAAACTAATAAAAAAACAATTTTTTTCATAGGTTTTTTCAATTAACCCAACCCCTTTAAATCT
>NZ_FUYD01000024.1:0-8161 GCF_900167505.1 Clostridium sp. USBA 49 | reverse complement strand
ATTGGATATTTAACTCCCCAAAAATGTGAAGATTTGCCTAGAAAAATCTCATAAAAAGTTCAACTTTTTGTGTCTAAGATATTGACATAGATCCATAGAAAAGTATCTTCTAATATAAATTAATGTGTTGGAGGTACTACATTGAATATGGAGAAATTTGCTATAAATAATGTTATTCGAATCATACTTAATCAAAATCAACAGATATTACACACTAATATTAATTGGGTTGAAACCAATAGTTATTTGGATAAATTAGTTGTATTAGATAATTTAGCAGATAATATATCCGTGCAATATTGTATAGAGAATCACCATGTTGTAATAGACAGGTTTATTTTTAATAATCAGCCTCATTATTTGATTATAATTGCTATAAGAAATGACTGTAGTAGTTGTACTAAGGTTTTTAAGGATGAGGTAACAGGATTATTTAATAGAAACTTTTTAAAGCATATAGCGGAAGATAAGATATATTATTCAAAACCCGCATATTTATCTCTAATACTAGTTGATATTGATAATTTAAAGGAAATCAATGATACGCATGGGCATCTTGCAGGTGATAAGGCAATTAAAATTATTGGACATGCTATTAGAAGTTGTATTAGAAAAGGAAACGATATAGCGGTTAGATTTGGAGGAGATGAATTTATAATTTTACTTTCCAATCAAGATAGAAAGGCTGCTGAAAAAGTTATTAGAAGAATTAAAGAAGAAATCGCAAAAGAGGAAAGTATGAATATTGGAATTAGCGTGGGGATAGCCTGTAACCATCATGAATTGAATATGGAGGAAATAATAAGGATGGCAGATGAAGAATTATATAAGGAAAAGGAAATTAAAAAAGGACAAAAAGAACAGAATGGCAAGGTTAGTGATTTAGCAAAGGAGATTATAAAAGTTAAAGATGAACTAAATAGAAAAGTCATTGAGAATAACAAGATACTTAATAATACAGAGATAATAGAAATAAGTCAGAAGTTAGATGGACTTATTATAAAATATTTAGAAATTGACAATGATTAAAAATTTTTTGTCGCATAGAAACCTATTAAAACCCTTGTATCTTTGCCTTTTACTTTGATTTCGCTAATATACATATATTGTATAGGTTTGGATTTAAGGAGAGAAGGATTAAGTATATAAAACTTAGTATGGATACTCAATTACATATAGATTATTCAATTCTAATTGTGGTTTAAATATAGCATGTCTTTCTTACAGAACTGTCTACTTTTAAAGTAGGCAGTTTTTTAGTGCTAAGTTTTAGATAAATGTCCATTGGTAGGAAATAAAAATATTTTCTTTTAAAACTAAACTAAAAAATAGAACTAAGAACTTATGTAAAATCGGACCAGATAGTTTTTTGTGTGTTATGCTCAAAAATAGATAATAAGCACAATTTTGGAGGTGTATATTCATGATTAATTATGAAAAAATTAAAAATGTCTTAGAAAATATAGATATTAGAGAAGTTGTTAAGGAAGCATATTATGCTACTTGTTGGAATGAATGTAGAGGTACAACTCAGATTAATCTTCATACAGGAGAAATAAGTGGTGCTACCTATACAACAGAGCAATTTGATGAAGATTATGACGATTTTATGGATTTATATACCGTCGACTCATGTACAGAATATTCAAGAGAAGAATTATTTTATGATATAGAACATGAAATACCTAAAGGTATGGATGAGTATGAATACTGTAAACAAAATAAAATTAGTATTGATGAGTTAAAAATAGATTGGTTAACATTTTATGCTGAAGATGACAATATTAGAGACCAGTGGCTTGAAGAAATAGAAAAAAGAGAAAAAGAAAGTGAAGAGTCAAATTGCAATTATTTCCAATATTATTTAGATTGATAGTAACAAAACTGACAGAGAACCAAAATGGTCTCTGTCAGTTTATTAGAAAAATAACTGACAAATCATCTAGAATATTTTATAATTTTAATGTCGGTTACCGAATTTGGATATACTAGAATTTCCTTTTCAGGGTCAGAGTCCCCATCTTCGTAGTATTCCTTATCGAATATAGCAATAATGTCTTTAATATGTACCCTTCCAGATAGAATAACCCCTTTTTCTTCAAAACGAGAAGCAAAAAACTTAGCGATTTTTATATCTGTAGTCCAAGATATTGCGCCTTCACCAGTAGAAGATAAACTTTCTTGCCCACGATAAACATTAATATATTCGTTTTTTACTATGCTGTAATCTTTTCTTTTATCAATAATGTATTTAGGTATCATTGATGCAATATTTTTGATATCTTCTGTACTAAAATAAGTTTGGGGATATTCACACTCTTTATATATTCTCAAAAAATTAAAATGTTTTTCATCGCTTGACATCTTATCAAAAAATATTCCATATAACAGTGGATAAAGTTTTTTGTCAATAATAGGGAAATATATTTCGCCTTTTTCATAATTTCTTAAATAATTTTCTATTGTAATAGTAAATTCTCTTTTGTAGTAATCATATTGAGTTTCTTCCACGCTAACATTTGGATTACGCAATAGTTCCATAACTGATGGTTGATGCATTTTTTCTTTATTGATAAGTGAATAATTAATCATATTAAGAAAAGTACCATCAAAATAATAAGGAACATCATTAGATAATGAAGAAGTGTCAATATAAATATTGTCTGTATTTAATTTACAGTCTTTGATGAAATTAATAATTTTATCTATATCTTGTTTAGTTATTCTAGTTTTTTTGCAATCGCTTAATTTATAAATTCCATGATATGCGTTAATATCCTTTATCATCTTTGGTGTTCCTTTCATTTTATTTTTATAAAGTTTATCAAATATGAAATTTAAGATTAACCTAGTTAATTGAGATTTGATTGCTCCAATTTTCAATAATGTTATCAAAAGTCTGTATCCACTTAGTGCTATCCATATGTTTTTCTGATTCATTATGTAATTTATCGAGTAAATCTTTTATATTATTTTGTTTAATACGTAAATTGCAGTTATTATTTAATTCAATAACTTTTTGAAGGATTGTTACATATTGATTAATAGCAAGTGGTATTATTTTTTGTTTTTTGCCTTCATAACCTAATTTAATTCCCATCCAAAAAGTATTTAATGTATCTCTATGAATAATTGGAGCAATGAACAAACAGTAGTTATCTTTGTCTAAGTTTTTATCTTCAAAATCCCGTAAATGACGCATTACAGGCTGTCCTTCAGCATACCATTGATTACGTCCTTTTAGAAGTGTTACTTCTGAAATCATATTAAAATCATCGTAATAACACTCAATATCAGGTTTATCCCCTGAAGCAGTAAAAGTAGGCATATTATCATCCGCTACCGAATAGTTTGGCATTATTTCAAGTGCGTCATCTAAGGCAATAAGTGTTTGTGCTATATAATATTCGAGATTTAACGGGTCCTGTCCAGAAACAGTTCTTCGTCTATTAGCAAGAGTATTTAATTCTTGAATATAGTTAGGCATATTACTAAGATTTCTTTCTTGTAATATCATGTAATCAGTATTAAGAATTTTAATAATTGTTCTTAATTGATTTATTTCTGTATTAAATTCATTTGGAGATTTATATTTCGCTCTAACAAGGCTAAATTTGTGTAGACTTTGCCCTTTATAATTCTGTTCAATAAGGTTTTGTAGGTTAATAGCAGTATCTAATAAATTATTATATACTTTCTCTAGGGATTCTAAATCTTCCCAAGGTAAAACTGGTTGGTTTATATCAGCCATATATTCTAAATAATTATGTATGTTTTCAAAGTGTTTTGCACTTCCATCGTATGTATTTAATATCTTTTGTATCTCAACTGCTCTTGTTGGCGATAAATCAATATACCTTCCAGCACCACGATAATACAAAAGATTTGTCTGTCTAAAGTAACGAATTGCAGAATCCCCATAGTCATATAAGTTATTTATTTTTTTAGTTATATTGTATTCATCATCTTTATCTAGTTCAAAAACTTTAATTACTATTTCTCTGAAATAATTATCTATAAAAACTCTTGCGTCATTTGCATTTAATGACCTAACTGTTTTTCTAAAACTTATAATGTTTTCTGTAGTTTTTTCTATATCATTATAATGAGTTAAAATAGGGATAAAAAGTGCAAACTCTTCTTTATTTACACCAACAGGTTTATACCCCTCGTTACTCCATAATTCATTTACTTTATTAATTACATGTAATGTAGCAATAAATGGATTGATATTAAAACCTTTATATCCAGATTCGGCAGGGTTAGGAAGTTGCCACTTTAAACAATATCGCAAAAATATATTTTCATAGTTAGGAGAACCAGATAAAATCTCTCTTCCTAATGGTGTAATAGTAACAGTACCAATTGCTTCTCTTGCTAAAGCCATTCCCATTTTATTTAAATTTCCAACGGCAGTCCTACCACGAAATGCATATATCTGTTCCTGATTATCATACTGTGAATTTTCATAGTGAACTAAACCTAATATTTGTTCAAGTTCTTCATCAGTAAATTCTTCAGGTTCTTCAAATTTAGTTGTGATGTCGGAGGGTAAACCCATTGGTTTGTAATTTTTTGTTTGAATTAATCTTTTAAAAAATGCGGCTTGAATTTCTTCTGTAAAAACTTCTCCTTCAAATTCTTGAAGCACTCGCAAGAAAGGAACATTTCTCTCTGGATTTCTAATTGTTGTGCTTAAACTCCAGCATTTAGGCATGTTTTTATCCCCCTTTAATAATTTGTAATCAACACTTCAATACTCTTATTAGTTCTATCTTTAATCTGATAGTTTGAATTGTTGTAACTGTGATTTAAGTAATGTACATTATATTTTTTACTCCACTCCTTTAATATATCGTTACTTCTACCTTTATTCTCCAATACATTGGATAAAGCAAACCTAATACCTCTATTATTTAAAGAATCTAATAAAGTTAATAATTTAATTTCATTATCTTCAGTCCATGAATTTTGCTCATTGTAAGTAGCACATGTAATAAGGTAAGGCGGATCAGCATAAACAAAATCGTTTTTACCTAATCTGCTATAATCGTAATTATTAAAATCCATACATATAAATTCAATATTAAAATTATGTAATCTTTCTATAAAACTCAAAAGATTATTTTTGATATTTTCATTAAAATCTCTTTTTCCTACAGGTATATTAAAATCACCTTTAGCATTGAATCGTATTTGATTATTAAATGAATAGACAATAAGGGTGTAGAGTAGAATATAATATTCTACCCCTTCTTTATCAGTCATTTTGTTTAAATAATTTCTTAAGTTTAAGAAATTATTTTTATTAACTTTTGCTAATCCATCAGAACTATTGGTATTATAATAATCATAACCATGTCTAGAAGTATCACTCAAATTAAATTCATAAATAGTATCTTTAATTTTTGTAATTATAAGTTCTGAGTTTAGTTCCTTAAAAATTTTCATGAGATTTATAATCACATTTGATTTATCTATTGCAATTATTTTATTTGCGTTAACATTAATACCTACATTACATCCACCACAAAATAAATCTATCATTATATTAATATCATTAGGAAACAAAGGGAGTATTTGACTTAATAATCTAAACTTACCACCTGTATAGTTAAGTGGAGACTTTATTAATTTACTTTGCATAAAAACAATCTCTCCTTATGTTCTTCTATAGTTGCTTTCCCTGTAGTGAAGTATTTATAATCTGTATTAAAGATTTTGACTGTTCCTTTGGATTGTAGCGTTTCAATTATTTCATCATCACTTATTTTAGCATTAGAACGTCCATTACCTTTTTGGGCCATATTATTATAGGATACAATTATATATTTACAATCACAATTATCAATTAAATCTTTAAATACAAGTGGTGCTTTTTTTGTACAATATGCACTTTTAATATCACTTCTATCAACCATTTTTCTTGCCACACCAGTAACCTCTGGCTTTTCCCATCTTGCAACATTTTCAAGTAAATGATAAGAATCAGAATACTGTCGTGAATTATATGGTGTATCAATATATATTATGTCTGCCTTGATTTTTCTTACAAGTAAGTTAGCGTCTTCTCTATAAAACTCATTATCCTTATTACAATTATCTTTAATGCTTGGTAATAGTAATTTAATTGGTGTTGCACCACTATCTATAGTCTTACGAAATGCATCATAGTGTCCACAAGTATTTGCTACTTTGTCCATGGCGTATAATAATGAAGTAATTAAAATACTTTTTTCTCTATGATTAATAATATCATTATCAGACCATTGCTCAATCTTTTCTCTAATTTCCCCAATTTTTAATGCATTTTTATAACTAAAGTATGTATCACCAAAATTTATTGAAAAGTAATTATCATTTTCAGGTCTAATATTATTTAATTCATTAATAAAATTCTTAATTTTTGTTTTATCATATGATTCATTAGAAAAAAAAGTATGATAGGAAATATAGTTACTATAAAGAATATCATTTACGATAACTTTAGTATTTGCAGTATTAAATGCATCTGCAACTACACCTGTTCCACCAAAGATATCAGCAAAAGTTGTGTAGGGTTCACATTCATTTTTTATTACTTTTTTAATAAAGGGTATTAATTTGTGCTTACTACCCAAATATCTACGATTATGAATATGAAAAATTTTATTTGTTGTTTTTCTATTCAAATTGGCTTCATTATTTTTTTCCTTATTTCTCTCAATAATATCTGAAATTTCATCTATATGTTGTTCTTCCCAAATCCTCCAACCTCGCCAATCAGTATTTGGTCTAGTAATTAGATTACTATTTATCCAGTTGTATAGAGTTTGCCTAGATATGCCAAAATGTTCTAATATATCTTTTGTTTGATAGGTTGTACTCATGTTAGTGTTAATCCTCCTTTGCAACTTAGGCATCATATATATTTTACTATTTAGTATATCATATTATCTTGAAAATTAATATAGGTAAAATAATATTTTTATAGTGCAGAAAAAGCATATGCTAATTAATGAACTATAAAGTTTGAGTTTTAAAAATAAATATTACCTTATTTTTAAAACAAGAATGTGGCTCTAGTATCCTGTTAAGGCTTTAGATGAAGATATTAATATTCCTAAATCATATATGATTTTTATGTTCTGGGCGAAAACGAGATAAGATACAGCAAATACAGAAGTATGCAGGAGTTATATAAAAATTTGAAAATACAAATGGAAGAAATAGATTGGAGAAATATGATACACTAATTAACCTGTTTATCCCATGTATAGAGAAGATATATATTTTGCTAAATTTTTATTTATATGATTACTAGTTGCAGAGAATGTGGCTATAGAGAATTACAAAAATATATAGAATAGGATTAAAGCCTATAGGCTATGACACAGATATTGAACTAAAAAAACTTAAAGGATTATAAATATTTAAGACTTGATGAATAATTAAATATATTGAAGAAAGTAACAAATTGCGCTATTATTTTAATAAGTCGCAAGTGATATAACACGGATGAGAGCATATTTTCTTTTACTGCTAGGTATTGTCCTGGAATAAGGTAGAGGAGAATATGCTCTTTTTTTGAAATTATAAGGAGATGAGGTAACCGATGCTTACATTTAAAGATTTTGCTAGTAGAATTACTTTTGATTTAAATAAGGAATTCACTAAAGCATATATACAAGGAAAGTATATTGTTGTAGAATGGGAGCCAACTAATATGTCACTGCCAATTGATACTATGTATCAGGAATATCAAATGAATTGGAATTATGAAGAAACTCTGAAAACATATATTGAGATTAGTAGAACAATTCTGGGACAATATGAATTCAAAATTGATTATGATAATGTATTCCCGATACTAAAGAGTAAAGAATTTGGATTAAAGGATAATAATTTAAGTTTTTACAATGAAGATGCCTTTGAGGATATCAATGCTTTTTATGTTTCAGACATGAATGAAGTTTTCCGATTTGTATTACGCACAGATGATGTAGATTTTAATAAGTTAAAGAAGAGAGCATGGGAAAATCTTAATAAGTTGACTAATGTATTGGTTAAAATGGACAAATCATTAGTGGTGTTAGTATAATATTGTAGACACAGAAAGCCGAACACATTAAAATATAAATAAGATAAGGATGTGTTATAAATGGCAAGAGGTCAAAAACAA
>NZ_FUYD01000011.1:0-75771 GCF_900167505.1 Clostridium sp. USBA 49 | reverse complement strand
ATGTAAATGATAAAATAAAAATGCACAAAAAGTGGAAAATAAAAATGTACAATTTTGTACATGAATTTGGTATCCTTCTATGGGGAGGGATATCAATGATGACAAATTTAATGGGGCAAATTAACATAATTAAGGCAATGAATATTAAACCTAATTTTTCTCAACTAGGTAGAGAATATGGTTTAGACAGAAGAACTGTAAAAAAATACTATGAAGGATATGAGGGAAAATCTAAAGTGAGAAATAAAGGAAGTAAATTAGATAAGTATTATGACGAAATAAAAGCTAAACTTTTCATAAAAGGAGTTACTGTAAAAGGTGTTTATGAGTATTTTTTAAATAATAATTACGATATAGGAACATATTCCAACTTTGTTAAGTATGTAAATAAGAAAGGATTAAAACCTTCTAAGAAAACAAAGTGTCATCCACGATTTGAAACTCCACCAGGTGGGCAAGCTCAAGTAGACTGGAAGGAAGATCTAAAACTAATTTCTAAATATGGTGAAGAATTTATTGTTAATGTATTTAACTATAAACTTGGTAATTCAAGATACTGTTACTTTGAATATAGAAAATCTAAAACTCAACAAAATGTTATAGAGTGTTTAATATCAGCATTTAAAGCTACAGGAGGTGTACCTAAGGAAATACTTTTTGACAATATGAAAACAGTTGTAAATATTACACCAGAAGGGAGGAAAATAAATAATAAATTAAAAGCATTTGCAGATGATTTCGGATTTAAAATACGCTTATGTAAACCACGACACTCTTATACTAAAGGAAAAGTAGAAGCTGCAAATAAATTTATAGATTGGCTATTACCATACAATTATGAATTTAAGACTGAAAAAGATTTAATAGAAATAATAAAAGCTATTAATTCAAAAGTTAATCAACAACCAAATCAAGCTACAGGTGTTCCACCTATACTACTATTTCAAAAAGAAAAGGAGTATTTATCTCCATTACCATGTAATCGTATCATAGAAAGCTATATGAACTATGAGTTGACAGCTAAAGTTCATAAAGACTCTCTAGTACATTACAAAGGAAATAAATACTCTGTTCCACCCAAATATATAGATAAAGAAGTAACTCTTAAAAGAATAGAAAATGAGTTACACATATATTTTAACACAGATTTAATTTCTGTACACAAAATAAATGATAAAAAAATTAATTATGCACCTAATGACTATAAAGAACTACTAAATAAAGTTATTAAAAATAAAGATGAATTAGAAACCGTATGTTTAAATAATCTTAGTGAACTAGATAAATTAATATGAACATAGGAGGTAATATGAGTAACTACGTTAAACTTTTAAATAACTTAGAAGGTCTTGGTTTAAATAATATTAAGAATAATATAGATACCTACTTAGATTTGATGACATCAGGAGAAAAAAGTATTATAGATGCTTTGTATGAACTAAGCAATTTAGAAATAAAATCAAAACAAGAGAAAGCAAAACTTGCTTGTGTAAAAGTAGCTAATTTTCCTTTCTTAAAAGAAATTGATGACTTTGATTTTGATTTTCAACCTAGTATAAACAAACAACAAATTCTTGACTTAAAAAGTTTAAGATTTATTGAAAATAATGAAAACATACTTTTTGTTGGAACTCCTGGGGTTGGCAAGACTCATCTTGCTACTTCCTTAGGAATAGAGTGTGCAAAGCATAGATACTCTACATACTTTATTCATTTTCAAGAGTTAATTGCACAACTTAAAAAAGCTTTAGCAGAGAATCGTTTAGAAACCAGACTAAAGCATTACTCTAAGTATAAAGTATTAATAATAGATGAAATAGGGTATTTACCAATAGATAATGATGCTGCTAACTTATTTTTTCAACTAATATCTAAAAGATATGAACGTCATTGTACTATAATAACTACTAATGCACCTTTTTCTAGTTGGGGTGAAATATTTGGTTCAGCTACTATAGCTCATGCTATACTAGATAGATTATTACATCATTCTCATGTTATTTCAATTAAAGGGCCTTCATATAGACTTCAGTCAAAAATTAACTATTTAGACAGTTCTTCTGAAAATTATTGATTCTCTTTTTTGTACAAAATAATTTTCCACTTTTCGTACAAAATTATATTGACATTTACATTTTTAAGAAGGTCATAGATAAATAGCCTTCCTTTTTGTGTCCAATATGTGTGCATTACGCTTCTTTCTGCATCAATAGCGTGGGTCTTGGACTGCGTGTATCCTTGATCGGCGTACTCCTGATATAAAAGCCAGCAGTTTCCCATTTTGTACTGTACTCCAAGATCATGAAGCAGCTTATTGAAAGCGCGGCCAGACATTCCGTAATCCTTGGCAATCTTGCTGATCGGCACAAGGCTTTTATTTTGCAATATGAGATCATAATAGCTCGCTTTGGGCTTCAACTCACTGATAATCTGTTTATTCTTTGCATTCTCTATTTCTAAAGCTTTCCGTCTGTCGCGTTCTGCCTTTAGTTCAGAGAAAATCCTGATGCCATACTCCGGATTAGAAATCATCTCTTCGATAACTTTATCTGTAGCATAAACTCCATATTTTCTGATCGTGGGCAGCACTTCATCAAAGACCCATCTTTCAAAGCGTTCAGCAGCAGGAAGTTTTGATTTAACTATTAATCTGAAAAGGTCTCCTTCCGGAATGAATTTAATTTCCTGCTCACCGCCGCTCGTAAGGACTCGGTGTTTCACCGACCCCTTTGTATGTCTGTTAATTGCATCATAAGGATCTGAGTATCCCAGCATCCTTGCACAATCCGTTGCAGGGAAGTATTCCTTTCCATCAATAACGAGTACTTTAAGTTCTCCAAATTCTGTATCCTTAAAAACCTGTAAGTTATTCATAACATCAATCCTCCATTTCTTTCATTTCTCCAAAATTTCTCCCTACCGAGGCCTCTGCAACAATAGGTACATCAAATTCAGGGAAGGGTTGCGTTTCCATACACTCTTTTATAAAAACAACTGCTTCGTCCGCCTTGTCTTCCGGTAATTCAAAAACCAGCTCGTCATGTATCTGCAGTATAGGTTTCAGCCAGAGCCTTTCGGGAAGTCCACTGATGATGCGCCCACAGGCAAGCTTTAGAATATCTGCCGCTGTACCTTGAATAGGTGTATTTAATGCGCACCGCTCGGCAAAGGACTTCTTGCCCCAATCTGATGACCGAATTCCCAGCAGGTACCTTCGCCTGCCCAGCCATGTTTCTGTATAGCAGCTTACAGCAGTCCGCTTTTTAACTTCATCCTGCCACCGGGCAAGACCAGGATATCCGGCCTTCAAGTTTTGAATGATGGTCTCACATTCGGCCAAAGTTGGGTTCAGGCCTGCTTTAAATTTTAGTGTCCTCTGTAAACCAGTAGGAAATAGTCCATAGAACACACCGAAATTGCAGTTCTTTGCGATTGTTCTGCGCTCTTTATAATGTGGAGCATTTTTGTCTGCTGCCTCCTCAAAAGGAATGCGGTAAATTACAGAAGTGGTCTGCGCATGGATATCACCGCCTGTACGATAGGTTTCCAGCATACGTTTGTCCCTGCAATAAAATGCTCCGACGCGCAGTTCTATCTGTGAAAAGTCAAGGGATAAAAGAACCTTTCCGGCTGGCGAAATGATAAATTTCCGTACGCCTATTGGGTCATTATCTTTCTGCGGGCAATTCTGCATATTCGGGTTTCTTGACGCAAATCTGCCTGTCTCTGTCCCCAGTGGCATAAGGTCCGGATGAATCCTGCCGGTATCCTCATCAATAAATCGAAGATACCCGTCTATATAGGTGGATTTGAGTTTTCCCCACTTGCGGTACTCTTGCACCAGATCAAATAAGCGAGCAAGTTCAGGCCTGTAGGATTCACACCATTCTTTTAATAGGATCATGGTTTCATCATCGGCAGCTTCCTGATGTTTTGCGGTCGTTTTCATTACCGGAAGACCGAGATCCACAAAAAGATATTTTTTAAATGCTGAAGTTGAAGCATTTGCCCCAATCTCTACATTGCCGATAATTCCGGCAATCTCTTTTCTGATACTGACAATCTTTTCTGCGGCTTCCGCTTGTTTCTTCAGCATGGCTGACTTATCCACCAATATGCCGTTATACTTCATTATCCCGACATATACTGATGTAGGCGATTCTACCTCTTCCACAATAGTTCTGTGTTTGGGTAAAAATCTATCAAACCACTGATTGAAAACATGATACAAGCGAAGAGTGTAGTCGCTGTCAGCACAAGCGTAGCGGACAGTCTTCTCATCCTGAGGGTTCAATTCATCGAAAAACCGACCTTCAGTAACCGTTGAGAATTCTGTCATTTCTGCTTTGCAGAGTGCAGGCGCAAGCGTTTTAAGTCCGCTGTCAGCAAGACTTCTGAACTCCCACTTGCTTTTTAATGTAAGTTGTGATGCTGCAATCGTGTCATAGCAAGGCTTTTGAAGGACGATACCTCTTGCGTAAAGGAACATAGACTCAAAAGCCAGATTATGAGCAACTTTTATTACATCTTTTGATTCGAATAGTAATTTCAGATAATCCCATATTGCCGCCTGGTTCTCTGCATTTCGCCCGCTACGATGTTTAAGTGGAACATATATAGCAGTCCCTTCTGATACTGAAAAACTGATCCCTGTAATATCTGCTTTATGAGCATCCAGAGCTGCACTTTTATCGTTCCTCCATTTATCGCAAGGCGAGGTTTCAAAATCGAAAGCAAATAGGACAGTGTTTTTCAGATACTCTTTTATTTCAGACAGCATATAAACACATTTGTATCCCATGCGGTTCTCCTTTCCGCCCTATCGGAGATGGAAGTTACTCTCCGATAGAGCCTTTGATCACTTAAGCGGCTCAGTAATTTCACCTGATTCAGGGTCTACATTTATTGCCTCTTCACTGGCAGGTTCAGTATCATGGCCAACTCGGGTACTGAATGCTTTGACCTGCTCAGAAAGATTGGATATCAACGCATATTCGTCAGCGGTCAAATCCCGATCTACAGCAAACTGAGCCTGTGAATAGGTGATACCGCTTGAGTTAGTCGCCTTTTTCAAAGAAAAGCGGGTAACAACGCTGTTTGATTTTTTGCCTTTAGAAAGCAGCCTTTTGATGTAGCGGGAGAACTCTTTCAACGATCCAGTAGGCAAAGAAAGTATCAACGGGAAGATCTCCCCTTCACGTAGTACATATATCCTGCGGCGGTTCTTTCAGGCTTTGCTGCCGTTTTTCCCCGAACCGAACTGATTATATGGACATTTGGCACAGCTTCCTCCGGGGTCTCCTTCACCGGTTATACCATCAAAGCTTCCGCAATCCGGTGGGTTACTACCTCCGGTATACTTGTCCTTGTAGTATGCATAAAGTGGATGATGATAAAGAATTACCGCTGAAAATTCTTTGACATTATCCGGTTCTCCTGGATTCTCACCAGGCACTTCAAATACTGTGCTGCCTGCAGAAGGAATTTTTATGCGTTCAAAAGTCAAATCAAGACCATCAAGTTCTGATGCCATTGCCTGGTTTAGATTGAAATCAGCGAGCTGAAGAAAACCTGCATTTTCGCTAATAGTTACAAGTTCATTGTTTTTCATGCTTTTATACCTCCGTAAATATGAATTTGAAATGTAATCTATATCATTGTTCTTTGAAACTTTGATCTTAGAACCGTTATTCCGTGAACATTGCACTCTGAACTTATTTACCTTGCTGCTTTCCGCACAGTTACTGTTGTTTTTTCGAAAACATTCACAAGGCCTTTCAACCAGTCCGGAAGTTCGTCCCCATTCTCAGCAATCTGTTCTTTAACAAATGCCGACAGAGAGTTTGCATTGACTGTTTCATAGATCAATGAACCATATCCGTTCTGCCTCAATGCTTCATGCAGCTGTTCCTTGCTAGCCCCTATCGCTGATGCATATATTTTGGTAGTTAGATAAAATGTAGTCCCCGATCTGTTGAAGGATTGTGTCTCTTCATTTACCATCATCTCCACCAGCTTATGTTCCACCTGCTCAATCTCAGCATTGATGACCTTGAGTGCATCTTCTGCTTCCTTTTTGCTTTCTTTAAGGCTTTTTAGCCTGTCAGCTAGTTCAAACATATCGTTTTGCATATATCTTACCTCCTGAAGAAAGTATGCCAGTTATCGACTAGTAACTTGGCGACATCTTCCTTACGCTGTAGAGTTTTTAAGACTTTTTCATCAATTGTGTCCTTAGCTACTAGATGAATATATGTACAAGTGTTGCGTTGTCCGATTCTGTGGATGCGGGCCCGAGCCTGAGAATAGTTTGCATAGTTGAAGTCCATGCTGTAAAAAATTGCTGTATTGGCTGCTGTGAGTGTCAATCCAAGTCCTGTTGTTTGTATTTGACCCACAAACACCTTAACTTCCGGGTTTTCTTGAAACTGCTGCACCTGCTCTGAACGGTTTTTTATCTCTCCCGATATTACTGAGTGCCTAATACCCTTTTCCGCAAGCAATTTAGATATAGCATCAATTTCAGGTACAAATCTCGCAAAAATTACCAGTTTTTTACCCTCACCCAACACATCATCGATGATTTCCTCAAGAGTCATAAGTTTTGCCTTTGATACCTGCTGCACCGGACCACCCTTATCATCGCGAATAAAGCCGCCTGTTACCTGCTGCAGGCGAAGCAACTGTGTAAGGATGTTTCTAACAACCACCTCACCTTTTAGCAGTTCTGCATATGATGAGGTTTCCAAGCTTTCATAGATTTTCATGCCCTGCGGGTCAAGGGTCACATACCTTACTTCATCTACCATTTCTGGCAAGTCCAGCGCTTCTTCCTTAGTCACCCGGTAAGCTACCGAGTGGGCCTTCTGAACCAGTTCTTGTAAATTTTTATATCCAACAATTTGATGGTTTCCATAGCCGCCCATTGTGGCATACCTTGAACGAAAAGCATAATAGCTTGGGCCAAAAATGCTCTCATCCAGCACCTTGTACTGGCTGAAGAAGTCTAGTGGATTGTTCTGGATTGGCGTTCCAGTGAGAATCAGCCTATATTTTGCCTGTTTTGCCAACCGGTGCAGGGCCTTCGACTGCTTGGCGTTGGGGTTTTTGATACGGTTGGATTCGTCGCAAACTATTACGTCCGGTTTCCATTTCTTCAGTTCCTCCTCAAGCCGCCAGGTGCTTTCATAATTCAGCACCACCACCTGCAGCCCTGTTCCCGTCATGTGTCTTAGGGTATCAGCCTTTTTGCCGCTGTCTCCCTCCAGTACTGCCAGCACATAGTCGAAGGCTGCAAACTTCTCAAATTCTTCTGCCCAGACATTTGCTACCGACAGCGGTGCTACTATAAGCGCCCGGCATATAAGCCCGTTTAGAAACGCCCTGCCAAGTAAAGCGATTGTGGTAAGGGTTTTGCCCGTCCCCATTTCCATTAGAAGCGCTGCCCCACTAACCCTAATCATGTAGAACCACCTGCAGTAAAGAAACCTAGGAGATTTCCTATAAAGTTATATGCCTGTACCTGGTGCTGATAAGGCTTCACTTTGATAGGCATTGGTTCTATGGCTTCAACTGGCAATTCTAGTTTGTCATTATTCTCTATAAGACTTGAAACCATATCAATAAGCACCCCCTTGAACTCACATCCGATTATTCTAAGAGTCGATACACTTTCTGCATTGAAGGGTACAATCCAAACTTTGCGCACCGGATCCCAGTATCTCTCCTGAATTTCTTTTATTACTTCCCGATAAAGGTAGGCATCATAAATTACTATCCTGCCGTTTTCATAGGTAGCATACATTTTGATTTTCCTTTCTTTCATGAATAACAAATTGATCTATTGATTTATTTGAAAAAATCCTAAATAGTCCGGAGATAATTTTTATATCCACTGACTAGTAAATGTAAAAATACTTTTTATTGCATTTCATCGTCCCACCTCGTTTAATAATTGAATAAAGGAAAATATTGTTGTAAAATATTACTCATAATTATGATGTTTTTTTGAGGGGAACAATGTATCCAATGATTCATTTAAAGCTTCTGCAATTTTGATGGCAACTGAGATGGTCGGATTGCGTTGATCCGTTTCTATAAAGTAGATATAGGAAGGCGATAGCCCTATTAATGCAGCAAGTTGTTTGCGGGTTAAGTTTCGCATCTTCCTGAAATGTTTAACATTGTTCATAACCTCACCTCCGATTTCTATATTACTACTATTTGTGGTCATCTACAATAGTTATATTTACTTATTGTGGTCATTTTATTGGCAATTTTCTCTTGTTTCCTATTGAAAGCTCTTGCGCTCTTAATTTTTCTGTTTACTTTTAGTAGTAAATTTGATATAATTATTACTGAAGGTAGTAATTTTGAAGGTGGTGAGAATAAAATGGGCCTTAAGCTTGGACAATACATCCGCAGTATACGCAAGGAGAAAAAAATGTCTGTTCGCGTACTTTCTGAGCAAGCAGATATTTCAAAATCATATATTGACTATATTGAAAGCGGAGCAAGGGAACCGTCCCCCGATATGCTTGCAAAAATTGCTGTGGTACTCGATATCCCTTTAAAAGCATTACTAGATATACAAAAAAAAGAACAGTTGGAGGTAGCAATTAACAAACTGCGTATTGAAAGAGCCAATACAAATAAACCCGCCGACCTACGTGCTGTTGCACGTACTGTCGACGGGAAACTATGTATTGATGATGAAGCTTTAATAAAAACACAAGAAGCCTTTCGTGATGCAGATAACACAAAATTAATCGCAGATTTTATTGAAAACCCAGATTTAAGAGCCATTGTAAAAGCGGGAGCCGAATTATCCGACGAGGAACTTAACAAACTAAGAAAAGTAATGGAGTCATTATACCCGGATGCGTTCAATAAACAAAATCCCTGATGCACTTTTTGCTTTTCAGATGGCGCATCGATTTATGTATGACTATAATATACGTTGGCTTCCCGTAGATCCATATGAGATAATTTATAGAACACCTAAATGGAAACTTAAATACACTCACCAATTGGCATATGAGCTTGGTGTGAGTGTAGAATATGTAGAAACCCACATCATGCACAGTAAAGACGGACTTGCTATGTATGATATTGCAAGAGATCAGTACAATATTATTATCAGTAATAACGCAGATATGGTAGATGGTCGTATTCGCTGGACTGTTTTTCATGAAATAGGACACATTTACTTAAACCATTTGCAGGATCTTAAAAAAACAGCAATAACGACTGAATACTTAACCCAAGAGGAATATAACAATTTAGAATTTGAAGCTGATATTTTCGCAGGCGAAGTTCTCGCATCCAAATGGTTGATGCGTTATATCGACATTGTAGACGAAGAAGATATTTCGCTGCTCTGCAGGTTATCTGACAAAGGTGCACAAAGTAGGTATAAAAAAGCTACAGAAAACTATTCTTTTATTCCAGCAAACGCCACATATACAATTAGCCGTTTCAGCGAGTATTTGAAGGAAGTAACTGTATGCCAAGATTATAACTGGTTTGAATTTCCAAAGTTTCTTACCCAAAATACTCCTAAACCTTTATTAGCAAAACCAAAGCCATCGTTTGCCAAGGTTCGTAATGCATGCCGTTTCTGTGGTAATGAATTTGGAGTTACAGAACGGTCTAATTTCTGTATTGCATGTGGTAGTCCTCTCAAGCCAAATTCATATACCATTCCAAGCCCCTGCGGTCACGTGAATATAAAGGAAGCCGCTTTCTGTGAAATTTGTGGTGGCAGAGTTTTCAGAATAAGACAAGGGTTTTGTTTTGAGGAATGCGAATGTACATAATAGTCCCGCCCAGCAATTTGCTAAGCGGGACTTTCAATTAGCTTACTTTTTTTATAGCATTTTCGTTTATCAAGTCTACTGTTTTAATGATTTTTCTCAATGCATCCTGTTTATCCTCAAATAGTACATCAAAACTCACGCCAGGAGAAAATTCTTCTCCCTTGAGAATTGCTTTGTCTTCTATATAGCCGTTTTTAACGACATACTTTATTATCTGCTTGACAAAGTATATCTGACCTTCATTGTAAGTTGTTTCATCCAAAAATTCTGCAAAGGCTTTGTTAGCAGCTTCTTGTGATAGTCCCGTTATATGTCTTACAAACATACCTAATTGTGTATCTTCAAAATCTTTATTATACTCTTCTTTTGTGCCAACTTCATGCCATAGAATCCTCTCTAACTCAGACCAGTCTTTATCTGTTAAAGTAATGTTATTCATAAGCTTAAAGATGGCAATATTATTTGTATTCTCTTTGATATACCTCTCTGCCCTGTTATAATAAGCTTCGAATGTTCTGTCCTCGGCTAATCTCTCTCCTTCTTTTTCGAATAAAACACTGTCCGTAACATTTATAATCTTTGCCTTCATTTCTTTTTTAAGATACTGAATAAGCTCACGAAGTTCTATCCGAACCCGGTCTATCTCAGGCAATGTAGCACCTGCCCAGAAATCTGTCTGCTGCACCTTAGCGAGGACATCCCTTTTGTCCCTAACTTGGGGTATCGTCCCTTTCTTTTCAAGTAGAGAAGCTGTTCTAGAAACCTGCCTGATAATAGAGTTTTTCTCATCATTACTACCCACAATCGACGCAAGCTCCAACTTATACATCAGAACATCAAAACGTCTTGCACTTTCGTCCTCAGCTTTTGCAGGAATAAGGTGTGCAATATTATTTATTAGTTCTTCGGTTTCAATAGTGCCAAGACAGGTAAATCCTTCTTTTGTCTCATATTTCTCAACAAGATGAAGTTTCTGCTTTACTTGAAACTGTTCTTTATTTAGAGCGGCTATTTGTGATACTACCTCATCAATAAGTGCATTCCTGAATTCTATTAGCTCAGGTATTTGATATTTCATTTCCTGTAGTTCTTTTATAATACGAACTTTCAGTTTAAAGCAGCGTTCAGCAAGTGATTCTGTGGCATCTACTTCTTTTCCATTTGGTTTTACTCTGAAAAACTCAATATTCCCCAAATAATCAAAAATGTAAAAAACCTTCTTGTCCTCACCGGGACCAAAAAGATCCTCACAAAGCCGCGTACCACGACCAAACATTTGCCAAAATTTCGTCTTTGAAAGCACACGTTTGAAAAAGACTAGATTGACAACCTCCGGTACATCAATACCTGTATCCAACATATCTACCGAAATAGCAATTTGGGGATATTTATCCTTTACTTTGAAAGCTTCAAGTAAGTCATCAGCATATTTCTCATAATTATCGATTACTCGAGCAAATTCGCCTTTGTACTGCGGGTATAATTCATTGAATTGCTGTTCAATAAATAGTGCATGTGAATGATTTTTTGCAAAAATAATAGTTTTACCGAGTTTATCGCCTCCTTCAACCTTTATGCCTTTCTCCATTAAATCAGTCAGCACCCGGCGATTGGTGTCAATATTAAAATATTGTGAATTGATAGAGTCTCCACTAATATAGTCAGGAACTTCTTCTCCTTCTTCGAATACCTCTTCGAGACGCATCTGATCTTCTGCTGGTAAATCATCATAATGAATACCCTGTGTTGGGATCTTAAAAAGTTTTTCGATGCAATGATAATCCGCAAGATAACCTTCATCGACGGCCGTCTGATACTCATAGGCAAAGGTCGGCATGTGATCTTCCAATCCAAAAAATTCATAGGTATTACGCTCAACTTCATCCTTCGGGGTAGCTGTCAAACCTACAAGTAATGCATCGAAATAATCAAAAATTGCCCTGTATTTTTTGAAAATACTTCTGTGTGCCTCATCGATTATAATGAGATCAAAATGAGCCGGGGTAAACAATCTTTCGCCTTTTTCATTTCTTTCCTCATTAATTGCATTCATAATGGTTGGGTATGTGGAAAAAATCGCCCTGTCGGTAGGTTTATCCTCACCACGCTCCAACAAATTGCAAGATGATAGATTAGGTAGATGCTTATTAAACTCTTTTTTTGCCTGCCTTACCAGTTCTCGGCGGTCAGCAAGAAACAGAATATTGGTTACCCAACCGTTTGACATCAGAACATCCACTAGAGAGATTGCAGTTCTTGTTTTTCCTGTGCCAGTTGCCATAACAAGTAATGCCTTGCGCCTTCCTTTTGTAAACTCTTCACAGACCCGCTTAATGGCAATTTTTTGATAATCCCTGTCTGTAATTTCGGGATTAATTACTATCTGATCTAGAGGGCGGCGTAATTCACGACGGTTGATAATACGCTGAAGTTCTTCTTTGGTAAAGATTGAAAAAACTTTTCGCTCTGGATAATTCAAATCATCCCAGAACCATGTAGTATATCCATTTGTATAGAAAATGAGTGGGCGTTGTCCATGAGCTTTTTCTAAACAATCAGCATATAGTTTTGCTTGATGACGCCCTTTCTTAGGATCAATAGATGTGTTTTTAGCTTCAATAACCGCCAGTGGTTTACCATTATCACCGTAAAGAACATAGTCGACATATCCTACACCAGTTTCATTGGGCATGCCAACAACAGGGACTTCCTCTATACAATCTTTTTTGAAAATCCATCCTGCTGCTTTAATATCTACATCTATATAGCGCTTGCGAGTGACGTTTTCCGATTTATGATCTGCCCCTACATAGGTTCTTTCAACAGTATTTTTCGCCTTTGCTCGAGCTAGTTCTTCCCTTAAACCGATTAACTCAGCTAGTAATTTCTCCTTTTCTTCTGCCCGCTGATCAAGCTCCTGCACTAAACGGTCAAATTCCGATTTTGACAACCCCACACCTTCAACACTGGGAAGTATTGTTTCATCAAACTTCCGTTCTTTATAACTTGAGCCGTAGCAGTACTCGATGAAGCAAACAAAGTCAAATAAGTTAGAAAGAGCAACAACCGCTTCTTCGTATGACACACTTTTACTTGTATGTGCAGCATTGTTACCGAGCTTGATGATATACTTTAATTTGCCGATAAGCTCCTCGTCCACGCTGTCAGTAAAAGACGGATTTAAGACTAGCGCAGATAGATTATTCATATACGGCATTTTGAGATTGCTATCTACCGAGTACAGCCATTTGATGGCAAGCTCAACACTCTTTCGTACACCTAGTGCGCACAAAGCGGGACTTACTCCGATACTTTTTTCTGCTTCGATACAAGCCTCGCTGAATGTGCTAAACTCATTGATATTTCTTAAAAAATCAAAGTTTGCCATCAGTCACTGCCTCCTTTGCTATTTAATCAAAACAGTACTCCATCAAAGGCCTTCTGCATAGTAGCCTTATAAGTGGTCTCAAGTTCGGCAATACTTACTTCCAAAAGGTGTTTTTGGCGAGTGATTGCAGCAATTCGTACGGTATATTGTTTCTGTAGATCTAGAGGTGGATATGGAAAATTAATATTATTCAGCACATCCGTACTCATATGCGTGAACGCCCCATCATCGCCTTTTTTAAGTCGAGCTAGCCTATTAGCACAATATGTCATTAAACTAACAAAAAACGAAGGTAATAACTCATCATTAAATCTGACCCTAATAAGATTTGTACTAATAATTGATTTTTCTTGCCCGGATTGAACTACACACATTTTACCTACAGTCCCAGCTCGAGAAATAATCACATCACCATCCTTAACTGAATAGGCTTTTAACTGCTCATACTTTTCCTCTGAAATTCTTAAGTAAACATCATTAATGAAGTTCCCATTTTTTGTAATATTGTCCATAGTCCAAACAGGAATTCCTTGGTCAGTATACTCATTCTTTTTCAATGCACTACCAAATGGACCACACTTTACAGCATTTTTACTATCTGCATAAAATTCCTGAAGGTTTCGTATATCAAAACCGTTAGGATTAACTACAGGATCCCCAAACATATCTATAAAGGTATCTTTTGCTAGCTTATCTAGTACAGCAATTTGCTCTTTGCGTTTTTCAATAAGCAGCCTAATTCTCTTTAATGCCCCTGCAACTTTTTTCTGTGTTTCAATATCCGGCAAAGGAATTAATATTTCTTTTAACCCTGCATTTGTTAAAGCTTTTTGGGTTGCACCTGTGCAGAATTTATCTTTTTGGCTATTAAACAAGTCAGAATTAAGGTACTCAAATAGATACTCTCCATCCAAACTACTTCTTGGTCTTACAACAAAAAAACCTGTAGAAACAATTAAGCTTTCGTTTTCTTTGGTTATCTGAAGAACCTTCTTCGTATTTTGCATTTTTGCAAAAATAATATCTCCTTCGTGTACTATTAGATTTGCGCGAGATGGCCGATTGTCATAAGTTACTTGGATCAACTTACTCACGACAACCGTATTTCCATCCAAAGCCCCTGTACTTAAAAACATTTTAGTTCCATTAAATGGTTTTACAGCTTCTGTCTTTATATCTACGCAATTAACTATATTTTCCCATTTCACTCAAACATCGCCTCCAACTCGGCAATGCCAGCGAGGATTTCTTCCTCCAGCTCCTTGAAGCGTTCAATACTCACGCTTGGGTGGTCATAATGCTCCTCAACATAACCGTTTTGCTTGTAACGGTTTATACTCAGGTCATAACCGTTATCAACAATTTCTTGCTTAGGCACAAGGAAAGACTGCTCGGTTCTGGCACGTGCAGCTTCCATTTCAGGATTGGTAGTTAGACTTTTATACCTAGCAACGATATCTTCGATATCGCCACCAGTGCCTAAGTCAATGCGTTTATCATCAAGACTAAAGCCATCCGACTTCATATCATAAAACCATACATTGTCAGTTCCGCCAGTACCAGTCTTAGTAAAAACGAGAACAGCAGTAGACACACCCGCGTAAGGCTTAAAAACCCCGGATGGCATAGAAATTACAGCAATAAGCTTATGGTTCTCTATCAGTTCTTTTCTGATTGCAATATGTGCCTTTGAATTACCGAAAAGCACTCCGTCAGGAACAATACAAGCACAACGTCCACCCGGCTCTAACATACGTAAGAACAATGCAAGAAATAATAGCTCAGTCTTTTTGGTATTCACAACTGTCGTGAGAGTAGGGGAAACTGCGTCATGATCAAGTGAACCCTTAAAAGGTGGGTTAGCAAGAATTACGGAGTATTTTTCTGTGTCGATATTATTTTTAGAAAGCGAGTCGTTATACTGTATTCTTGCGTTGTCCATACCATGAAGGATCATATTCATTGCAGAAATACGCAGCATAGTTTGATCCGTATCATATCCAGTGAACATCGTGCTGGCAAAGTGCTGTGCGAATTTTCTGTTAGTCAGCAATTCGTCTTTATTGTTATCTTTAATATACTGCCCAGCTAACACTAAAAATCCACCCGTGCCACAAGCAGGATCCGCTATAGTATCTTCTGGTTTAGGGTCTATAAGGCGTACCATCATCTTGATAATGTGTCTCGGTGTCCGAAATTGGCCAATTCGTCCGGCAGTCTGTAGTTTTGAAATCATGTACTCATAAATATCACCTTTAAGATCCCGGTCTTGAAGCGGAAGGGCATCAATTGCTGTTACAACCTTTTCAGTTATTAGCGCATTGGGTAACAAAAAGTTGGCATCGCGCATATAACGTGCATACGAACTCTTCTTGCCGTTTTGTAGCTTCTTAATAAACGGAAAAACCTCATCACGCAATAGCTGGAAGATTTCTTCAGCCTTTCTACCCTTAAACTTACTCCAGCGTAGATGCTGTTTGTTTTCAGGAAATATTCTATCAGTCGTTATACCAAGCAATGAATCTTGTCTTTCGTTTGCCGTTTCAACTTCATCCAATGACCTAATAAAGAATAGATATGTCAACTGTTCAATTACAGTCAAGGGGTTAGCGATGCCGTAAGAGTACATATCATCCCAAATCTTATCGATCTTATTTTTAAGCTCTCCCGTAATCATCACCTTCCTCCTCCGATCCTTGCAATTTCTACACTGTGAGTGGTAATATACATACATTTTACCACAAAAGTATTAGTTGTGCTATTGTTTGTTGTTGATTTTTTAGAATTTTTTGTCATTATTTTGTATCTCCTTCCTGTGACTTTATTTATCAGAAAAGCCTATCTTTCTATTAGCATTTCTGGTTTCAGTTTTAGCATTGCAACAGATTGTCTTCGTTCCTGTGTCTCTCTGAGACTCTGGTAATTCTTGAGATATATTCTCTTATGTTTGAGATTACGCCAGAATCATTCAGCAAAAATGTTGTCCAGTACACATCCCCCCACTAATACTGATTCCTAACCTACGGCCTCTTTGAGGCTAGTGTATTACAGATTAGTAAAACGGCTTCCCATAGTCGCTGTTAATCAGGATTAATAATGTATCTTTTTTTAAGTTCCGCATCCAACATAAAGCATTTATAAAACTCACTATTAATCAATCTCTGTGGGTCCTTTTTTAATCGTTCAACAAGTTTTTGCTGTTGACTGTCTGATATAGTGCTTTCATGACTATCTCTCATATAATCAAATAACTCTCCTATTAAAGGACTTTTCACACTTTGTGGAATAGTTATAATACCTTCATTCGGTTTAACCCTGGTATTGCTCCACACTTCTTGAGGGTGCTTTTTAATTATTGTAGCGATAATCACACCGGCTAAATTTGAATAAACATAGTAAGCATCAGGGTTATAACACATATAGGAATAACCGAAAGCACTTCTCCTAATAAACATGTGAGGTCCCAATTCTGCTATTTTAGAATTAGCTTTTTTAATTGCATCTGCAAAGAAAATGTGATTTTCAATTCCAGCAATATTTTCTGTTCGACAAATCAAGTATTCTCTCATTTTTTTCTCTGCAGCTCTCAATGCATCTAATGCATGCGGCCTTATGCCTCCGTTTCTTTCAAAGTCCAATATATCGAGATAGAGGTTTCGCCAATTCACAGAAGTTATAAAGTAATGTAACCATGGGCCATATTGTAAATTTTTTACTATAGCATTATTTTGAAAAGGAATAAAAACCTGTTCGGCGAAAAGCTTTTCTTTTGCGCAAAACAATTCTTCACATTCACCACATAGTAGCTCCTGTTTATCGCCATCCTGATATGGGATGTTAGGGTTATCAAGTGGTCGTCTAAACCTTGTATTCTGAATTGCTCCAGTACGTTTTATATAGTCAAAAACAAACTTTGGTATTATATGACTCAGTTTTAATTCCTTTATTTGACCGCAAAGCGCACATTTATCCATCATACAAACCCCTCCTTTAATCCATACCCATTTCACGGTAGATTTTTGCAATAGTAGATTTAAAATTCTTCTCTGCATTGGATACAATATCCATGTAACGCTGTTTTGCATTTACATAAACATTTGCCAGTTCTTTTTGCGTTCTTATATCTTTAAGTGGAACCGGTATCTCCTCAATATTCTTTGGGTTCAAAACCTTTATAACACTACCAGTTTGGACACCTTCAAGCAATGTATGTCCAACAGGGCTATCAAGAAACATTTTTAAATAATACGGATTAATCTTCTCACTGTTAACCCTAATACATACTAAGTTCCCTGCCACAATCGTAGGCGGCATACCATCATCAACCACTGCGGTCTTAATACTTGAACCCCGAGCCGAAATCACTACATCGCCCGGCTCAAGCAAGTAAAGTGACGCCCATCTTTGGCTTTTAAGGGCAATTTTAACCATTGAACTTATATTTATCTGGCCTGCCTGAATATCGCCTACATTTAAAAGATAGTAGTCCGCATCAGGAGCTTTTTGCAACTCATCGATTTCATTTGAGTTTATTTGTACTCCACGGAATATACTCTTAGTCACATCCTTCAGTTTTACAGCGTTTTTCATCCCGACAGCCAAGGTATTAATTTTTAGGTAATTGATTGTACCGAGCTTATACCCATTCTTTCTGATTTCAGCCACATCAATAAAAGTGCTGTAATTCTCGATTTCCTCACCATTTCTAAACACCGAAAGCAGCTTCCGTTTCTGTTCATCCGATAATGTATTGGTGCGACGGTTATTGGCTATAAACTCATTTGATGCATCAATCATCAATACCTTATTCCTGCGCTCTGATGGCTTATTCTTATTAAATACAATAATACTTACTGGTATAGAAGTACCCTCGTAGAGTTTATGTGGTAGGTCTATAACAGCCTCAATAATATCGTCTTCAACAATACCGGCACGAATTTTCTCATCAGTAGTTTTCACAAGGCTTCCTCGTGTCGTCACTACTGCTGCTATTCCCGTTTCTTTGGTAATTGCAATGATATGTTGAATAAACACCCATTCGCTTGACATAGATGGTGTAACTCCATATTTGAATCTACCATATTTATCGGCTGCAGCTACCTCATATCCCCACTTCATTGCATTAAACGGCAAATCACTTACTACAGCATCAAAGTTAAGAAGCATACCATTTTCGATCAGTGCTGGTGCTTTAATTACATCGCCTAGTTCCATCCTAAAATTACAATGGCCATGCAAAAGAAGGTTAATCTTGCTCAAATAAAATGCATCTTTATTCATTTCTTGACCATAAACCATGAGCAAAGGGTTTAATTTTACCGCTTCTACAATCGTTCCTCCGACACCTGAACATATATCACACAAGCTGTGCTTTGACTTAACATCTATCAATTCAACCAGCAGCTGTGAAATGATGTCTGGTGAAGTAAACTGACTTTCTGCCATGATGTTGCCCCAAGTATTACTCTGCCTGATGTACCATTCAACAAAACTTCCTGCGACTTGATAATCCTTCAAATCCAAACGGTCAATATTGTTAATAACCATCCAAATACCTGCATCATCAACGTCCTGTAACCGCTTAAAGAGGTAATCAGTAAAGATCCCCTTTAATAAATAGTTTTCCTCTTCTAAACTTCTTGCAGCATACATGAGGAAATCCTTTACCCTGTCGTTGTGGACCCTGATGTCGTTCCAGGAATAACTATCTACAATGTGCCAACCTAACCTTTCCTTGGTGTCGTTAATCCACTTTATTGTCAGTACACCGAGAATCAAACGATTAGCTTCTTCCGGACGCACTCTTCCTTGCATATAATCTGAAATCTTATAAGTAACTTCAGTGATAGGGTTAACATCTACCACAACATTCCCTCCTTCAATCCATTTTCTTCCGTTAAGTAAAATATAGCATATGTACACATCATTGTCAATTGGTTTTTAATAACCTTTTTTTAGTTTTTTTATATATTTTTTTAATTACTATAATACATAATTAGATTTTGTTTTTAAGTTCAAACAACTTTTTGCAAATACATATATAAAACTTATTTCATTAGCATCATATCTATCCAATTTCCTCAACCCCCTACAAAAAAGACAATTATCTAATCCGGTAACTCAACTACACATTTTCAGGGTAGTTGACATATTCCCTCAAGCAACAAAAATAAGGGTTTCCTGACATTGCCACATCCGGCAGATCGGCCTCGAGAAAAACTAAATGTCTGGAAACCCTTTATTTACAAGCTTTTCAGTTTTTTATTTCTCAACCCTTGACATCAATGTGACGCACTCAACGTGCACAGTATGAGGAAAAAGATCAACAAGCTTTACCTTTTGTACAGTATAATTATTATCTATAAGTATTTTTAAATCATTTATTAAACTTATCGGATTGCATGAAACATATATTATATTTTTAGGGTTAAAATCTATTACATATTTTAATGCAGTTTTATGCACTCCTGGTCTTGGTGGATCAAGTATTACTGTATCTGGTTTATCAGTTAATTTTTTTATTACTTCAGCTACATCTCCAGCTATAAATTCACAATTTTTTAAGTCATTATATTTTGCATTTTCATTGGCTGCTTTTACTGCTTCTTCTATAATTTCTACTCCTATAACTTTTTGGGCTTTAGGAGCTACTATCTGTCCAATAGTTCCAGTACCACAATAAAGATCAAAAACAGTTTTTGATTCTGAGTTTCCTAAAAAGTCTCTTACTACACTATATAATTTTTCTGCTCCTTTAGAGTTAGTTTGAAAAAATGAAAAAGGAGTTATTTTAAAATTTAATCCAAGCAAACTCTCAATTATATAATCTCTTCCATAAAGTATTTCTATTTCATCTGCAGTAACTACATCAGAAAGTGAATCGTTTATTGTATGAATAATAGAAACTAAAGTACCTTTATAAACTAAGTTTGTTAATTTTTCTGTAATTTCTTTAAAATCAAAATCCATTTGAGATGTAGTAACTATATTAATAAGTATTTCTCCAGTATTTTTAGCTTTTCTTATAACTAAATTTCTTAAATATCCTTCATGTGTCAATATTTTATAATGCGAAATATTCTTTTCTCTAAAATAATTAAGTACTGTAATTAAAATTTTTCTATAGTCTTCATCTACAATCTGGCAGTTATCTACAGTAACAATACTAAAAGTTTTCCCTTTAAAATGCATTCCAAGAGAAAGCTCTCCCCCTTTTTCATAATCACCAAAAGTAAATTCCATTTTATTTCTATATTCAAATTCTTCTGGGCTTTTTTCTATGCCTAAAAATTCAAATCCTTCTATTTCTGCTTCTTTAAAAAGCGCTAGTACCTGTTCTTTTTTTAAATCTAACTGATTTTCATAAGGAATGTTTTGATGACTACAGCCTCCACACTCTCCAAAATGTATACATTTGCTCGGTATTTTATAATTTACATCTTCTAATATTTTAGAAGGTTTAGCCTCTATATAATTTTTCTTTTTTTTTATTATTTTCCCAATAATTTTTTGATTTGGCAAAGCGTTTTTTACATATATTTTTTTATCTTCTGCAAAACCTATTCCCCAGCCTGGAAATTCGGTTTTTTCAATTTTAATCTCATATTCATTGCCTTTTTTCATAAATTTATATCATCCTCTCCAAGATTTAAAATTTATTTTATAGCACAATTTATTATTTATAATTTTTAATAAATTTTTAAATAAAAAGCTTTTACTTAAGCTTATTAACTTAAGCAAAAGCTTTATTTAGAATTTTTTAATTAAAATTTTCTTTTTTTATTATATCTAATATATCTTGTATTTTTTCTACTATATAATCAGGATTATACACCATTATCTTATCTATAGGCAGAGCTGTATATTTTACTAAACATGATTTAGCTCCAGCATTTTTACCACATAAAATATCGTAATGGCTATCTCCTACCATTATTGCTTCATTTGTGGATATTTTTAACCCTTCACAAGCTTTAATTACCGGTTCTCCATCTGGTTTATGTTTAATTGTATCTTCTGGAGTTATAAAAACATCTATATAATTAAGCAAATCAAAAAGTTTCAATCCTCTTTCTGCTAAAATTTTTCTTTTAGAAGTAACTACTCCAGTTTTTATTCCTAATGTTTTAAGTTCAGATAAAGTTTCTTTAGCTCCAACTACTTCTTTTGTAAGTTCATCATGAATATTTTCATTATATTTTCTATAAGTTTCTAATAATATATGAGCATTTTCTTTATCATATCTAGACAATGTATCTAAAAGAGGTTCTCCAAAATGCATAACAATTTCATCTTTAGATGCATCTAATCCAAGATGCTTTTTTAATGTGTATTTAAAGGAATTTATTATTAAATCATTGGTATCAATAAGAGTACCATCCAAATCAAATAAAACTGCTTTTATCAATATAACCTCCTGTATTATCCAAATCTATATAACTATTTTTGTTATATATTAATTAAAATTATTAACATTCATATATAATTATCTCACAAAAGTTTTTTTATTAAATATTGCTCATTATATGTAGATGTAATAAAATTTCAGTTTCAAATCAAATTCTCTCAAAGTCTTGATATTCCTATTATTCTTCAAAACCTTCTGGGAATTCTGCGTTGTGATATACATCTTGAACGTCGTCATCATCTTCAAGAGCATCAAGCATTTTTTGTATTTTTTCGGCTGTTTCCATATCTACTGCTGTATAGGTATTTGGAATCATCTTTAATTCAGCTTCTAAAAATTTAAGACCATTACTCTCTAAAGCTTCTCTAACAGTCCCAAAATCTTCTGGACTAGTAGTAATTACATAAACTTCATCTTCTACTTCAAAATCTTCTGCACCAGCATCTAATGCCATCATCATTAATTCATCTTCATCAATTTCATCTGTTTTTTCAATAACAATTTGCCCTTTCTTTTGGAACATAAATGATACGCATCCTGTAGCACCTAAATTACCGCCATACTTTGTAAAAGCGTGTCTTATATTCCCCGCTGAACGATTTTTATTATCAGTAAGTACGTTAACTATAACTGCAACTCCACCTGGAGCATAGCCTTCATAAACTATTTCTTCATAATTAGCTCCATCCATCTCTCCAGCGCCTTTTTTTATTGCCCTATTTATAGTATCTTGCGGCATGTTATTTGCTTTAGCTTTTGCTATAACATCTCGAAGTTTATTATTTGTCTCTGGATTAGAACCAGCTTTAGCTGCCATTATAAGTTCTTTTCCTATTTTAGTGAATATTTTACCTTTTTTAGCGTCAGTTTTGCTTTTTTTTGCCTGTATATTATGCCACTTTGAATGTCCTGACATAAAAATCTCTCCTCCTAACAAAAATATATAAAATTAATATATAAACATACAAAAACATACAAAATATTATATCATATAAATTAAATTAGATACAACAAAAGAATTTTCTGAATTTTCCAAATTAATTTATGCCTTAATATTCTTCATATAATCTATTCCCTGATTTAAAATAAAATCCTTCGTTTTCTTCAGTCAAATTCACTCTGCCTGAAGTAATTTCAATTATACTATTTTTTATTTTATTTAAATCCTTAATTTCACAATATATTTTTATATTTACTTTATCTGAATAATTTATGTTTTCAATATGCCACAAATTTTGATTTAAATTATATTGTACCTTACCTAACATATCATAATCTATTTCTATATTTAATGAGCATCCTTTAACTTTTTCAACTATTCCGCTTTTTTTAATAGCTAAAGCAGCTCCTTTTGAGTAAGCTCTAACTAGTCCCCCTGATCCAAGTAAAATTCCTCCAAAATATCTAGTTACTACTATAACTGTATCTGTAACTGAATTTTTTTTAATTACATCTAAAACCGGTATTCCTGCTGTTCCCTGAGGTTCTCCATCATCACTATATCTTTGTATTCCCATATTTTCTCCAATTACATAGGCATATACATTATGAGTAGCTTCTTTATGCTCATTTCTTATTTTATTTATAAAATTTTTTGCTTCTTCTTCGCTATATACTCTTTTAGCATGACCAATAAAAATTGACTTTTTTTCTTCAAATTCACTACTTACTTCATTTTTTATTGTAAAATAACCCAATATATCCCACCTACCTATAAAATGCTTATGTTTTATATAATTTCATATTAGATATTTAAAAAAATAATATCTTATTAAATATTACATAGATACTCCTCTGCAGCCTTTTTTAAATATTCTTTAGAAGTATTTTCATATATAAATTTAATTTTATCTATAGCTTTTTTACTTTTAATTTTATTTAAAGATTTAATAGCATAAAGAACTACTTGAGAATTTTCATCGTCAAGAGCCCTTATAAGAGGTACTTCTAAAGATGTATCCCCTATTTTCCCCATAGCTGAAACAGCCATTCTTCTTACATTTACATGCTTATGTACCATAGCTTTTTTTAATATATCTAAATTATCAATACTTTTTAATTCTCCTAATATCCAAATAGCACTTTCTTTTTCTTTAGAAACCATAGATGTATAGTTATTTTTTATATAAGAAGTAAGATTTTTTATATTTTTCTCATCTAAATATTTAAGTGCATATAATTTATCCTGTTTACCTAAATTACATAAAATTTTAAACAATTCTTGTATATCTTTACTTTTAGCCAAAAATCTATATTTTATCTTACCTTCTATTATATGTCTTTTTATTTCTTCTTTGTCAATATTTCTTATTTTACTAATAGCATCTATTGATTTACCTTCTAAAAATAAAAAATAAGTTATATCTTCAGTTGTAAAATTATCTATTTCATCCCAATTAAGCTTTATTAGTCCTTTGTTCAAATAAATCACTACCCTTTTAAAATATCGCTTATTACTTCTAATCCTTTTTCTATTTCACTATTATTTACTTTAGAAAAACCCAATCTAAAAAAATTTTCTCCTTCTTTAGCATTTTTGTAAAACAAAACACCAGGTGTTATTAATACACCTTTTTCTTTACATTCATAAAAAAGATTTATACTATTTTTTTTAACATTTCCTATGTTTTTTAAATAAAAATTAAGACCTCCACCTGGAGAAATAAAGCTTACTTTTTCCCCTAATATTTTTAAAATACTTTCTTTCATAAAATTATATCTTTCATTATAAATTATATTAAGTTTATTTATGTAATTTCTCCAAAATCCTTTTTCTATATATAGTTGTAACGCTCTTTGCATAAGACTTGACGTAGCTATATCAGTATCTACTTTAGAATTTTGTATTTGCTCTTTAAAAATATTAGGACAAATTAAATATCCAATTCTTATTCCAGGTAAAAAAATTTTTGAAAAACTTTTTATATATATAACTCTATCGCTATCATCTAAAGCTCTAAAAGTAGAATATTTAATAGAGTTATCATAAATAAGTTCAGATAAATAATCATCTTCAATTATATAAAAATCATATTCTTTTGCAAGATTTAATATTTTAAGTTTTTTTTCCAGGCTATAACTTATTCCTGTTGGATTTTGAAAGTAACTCATAAGATAAAAACATTTTATTTTATGTTTTTTTAATATACTTATAAGTTCAGTTAAATTTGCACCATCTCTTTCCATATTTACTTCAAATATATTAGATCTTCTTCCTTTAAATACGGATAAAGCTCCACTATATGTAGGTTTTTCAACTATTATATTATCATTTATATTTATTATAGCTTTTGATACTATATCAATTCCTTGCTGTGCTCCTGAAACTATAAGTATATTATCAATATCAAGCTTTTCATTCCAAAAATATTTATTTATACTTTCTCTAAGCCCACTAAAACCCAGTATTTCTTGATATGCAAGAGCATTAGATCCATCTCTATCTAAAACTTCATTTAACACCTCTTTAAAAGTTTCAACTGGGAAAAAATCACTGCACGCATTTTCCCCAGTAAAATCAATAAAACTTTTAAATCCACCTGCCGATAATTTTTTAAATGTTTCTGAATAATCTTTTTTAAAAGTTTTATTTATATCTCTTTTTTTTGCATAAGTTCCACTTCCAAGTTTTAAAACCGCATAACCTTCCATCTGTAATCTTTTATAAGCATTTATGATTGTATCATTATTTACATTTAAAAACTTTGAAAATTTTCTTATAGAAGGTAATTTTTCACCATCTTCTATTTCATTTGAATCTATTAATTTTTTAATATGTCTGGATATCTGTATATATTTAGGTATATCTCCTTCATAAAATTTTAATTTATATTTTTCCATTTAATCACCTTTAAATTATTTATTAAAATTTAAGCTACTAGCATAAATTTTAATTACACTAGTAGCTTTTATTTTATATAAAATATACATTCTCTTTAAACAAAACTTTCCCATCTTCTGTTTTAAAATCTCTACTATCTTTTTTAATAAGTTTTTTCTCCCAAAGCTTATTTAATATATCTTCAACAGCTATATCATAACTTTCAAAAAGCTTATCATTTTTTATGTCTTCTGTACTTAAAAATTGATCTTTTTGCTTCATATAATTTATTAAAATAGAAGCGGTGTTTCTAATAGTCTCATCAATTTTATCTTCGATATAATTTATAGTATTTATAATAGCTTTACAGGGATCTTGACTATGAAAAAATAATTCATCTACACATTTTTTAAAATTATCATCTAAATTCATAGCCATAGTTATTGCATCTTTACTTATCATATAACCTGAATAATTTATAAAAAGTTTAGCATAGTTTAAAGTGCATTCTATCGCAGCACTATAAGCTGTATAAATTCCATCGTTTGAAAGATATTTTTTACATACATCTATAGATTTTAATACTTTCCCAAGATAAACCATATTCCATCTTTCTCTATCTAAATCAGGATAATATCTTCCGCTATCATATTTTATAGTTATATCCATATCCTTTGAAAAAACAAGTCTGGAGGAAGCAAACATTCTATGCATAAATCCTCCTTTTAAATCTTCTTCATAAAGCTGAATAAATTTATCTTTACTCATAAGTTTAATGTGTACAGGAACGTCTTTTTCTTCTGTATATATATTTTTTATATTAGGCATTTTATTATCTAATATAACAAACAAATCAATATCAGATTCATCCCACAAATCACCTGTAACCATACTTCCAAAAACCATTACCGCTAATACTGATTCATTAGCTTTAAGTCTATCTATTATGCTATTAAAAGCCTTTTGGTATTGCAAAATAGTTCTTTCCACTAAAATCCCCTCCTTTATATAATAAAACTTATATTTTATTATAATATAAGTTTGCATAAAAACAAATAGTATAATTATAAATTATTCAAAATTCAGAAATTTAATATTTATTCATTTATATATTAATTTTTAACTTTAATATAGCTCTTTAGTAGAATAGTGCTAATTTATGTTAATGAATAAAATATATTATAAAATATATTTCTTGTTAATATCCTTATATTAGTAAATTATATTTAGTTTTAACTTTATGTATCTATATTAATGCATTTTTATATAATATTTACACTTAAAATATATAATAATTATACTATAAAAAGTATTTTTATTAAAAATTACTTACTATATGCCAATAACTTATCCTTCTAAAATTTTTTCGAATAGTAAATTTTTTACTATATATTTTATATAGATTATTAGGTTTAATAATATTATTTTTTTATTAAATATTTTTTGCATTTATTGTAAATTTCTTCATCAACATCTGCAAATATACAAGTTCCATTCTCGTTATATTCTTGTTTATAAACATTAGCATTTCTATAAAGGAAGGCTGCTATAGATTGTTCTGTATAAGGTATTAAAAATTCTGCTTTTATTAAAATCTTAGGAAGATTTTTAGAAATTTCATCTAAAAGAGTATCAATATTTATATTTTCTTTAGCTGATACCTCTATAATATTCATGTCTTTATAATTTTCTTTTATATTTTTTATATTTTCTTCAATTGCTTTATCTATTTTATTTAGTACCAATATAGTTGGCTTATTTATAGCGTTAAGCTCTTTAAGTACTAAGTTTACAGCTTCAATCTGCTTTAGAGCTTCATTAGATGAACTATCTACTACATGAAGTAAAAGATCTGAATTTATAACTTCCTCTAAAGTAGATTTAAAGGCTTCAATTAAATCATGAGGTAATTTTCTTATAAAACCTACTGTATCACTTAAAGTTATAAGTCTATTATCTTTAAGAAGCACAGCTCTAGTTGTTATATCCAGCGTTGCAAATAACATATCTGCCTCAAAAACTTTTTCTTTTAAAGGAAAATCTTTAGGCATAGCTATATCACAAATTTTATTTCGTAATGTAGACTTCCCCGCATTAGTATATCCAACTAAAGATACCTTTGGAATATCATTTCTTCTTTCTCTTTGTGTTTCCCTATGTTTTTTTGTTTTTTCAAGTTCTCTATTAAGATCGTATATTCTTTCTTTTATATGCCTTCTATCTGTTTCAAGTTTCTTTTCGCCAGGTCCTCTTGTACCAATACCTCCACCTGTTCTTGAAAGTACTGTACCTAATCCTGTAAGCCTTGGAAGCCTGTATTTTAATTGTGCAAGTTCAACTTGTATTTTAGCTTCTTTGCTTTTAGCTCTTCTTGCAAATATATCTAATATAAGAGTTGTTCTATCAATTACCTTAGTTCCTATAATATCTTCAAGATTTCTAACTTGAGATCCACTAAGTTCGTCATCAAAAATTATTACATTTGCTTTTAAAGCTTGACGTAACATTGAAATTTCTTCTACTTTTCCTTTTCCTATATAAAAAGCAGAATCTATTTTATTTCTTTTTTGAAAAACTTTATATATAGGATTTACATTGCAAGCTTTAGCAAGTTCCTCAAGTTCATCTAAACTTTCTTCACTTTCTACTCCTACTAATAAAGCTCTTTCTGTTTTATCTTCTAAAACTTCATAATTTTTTAGTATAGATTCTATATATTGTATTTTATCTAAAAAGTTAAAATTTATAGCTTCTTTTAAAGATAATGGCCCTACTATTTCTTCTGTTAGTGTGTTATTTTGCACACAGCAAAAACCTATACTCACTTCTAAACATTTACCATCTTTTTCTGATAAAGCTGCAATACAATCTAGTTTAAGTTTTAAAAGAGCTGATAAATCTAAAGCTGAAAGTTTTGAACTTCCATTGGGATGAGTATGTATTATTCTTATGCCTGAAAGTTTTTTTTCATTTATATCTATTACAGGCATTTCAACAGTAGAACTATCTCCTATGGCTATATTTATAATTTTTCCTTTTCTATCTATAGCTATACTTATTTCTCTATTTATTTTATTTGTTATATCGCAAATTATAGTAGAAATCTCTTCAGTAAAAAGTTCATCTTTATAAATATTAATATCATATAATTTTTCTAATTTTTCTAATAATGAATTTTTAATTCCTTCTATATTCCCATATATCATTATATCACTCCGTTTATTAATTTCAAAAATATTCCTCTACTTGACAACTTTCATATAATTTTATACTATAAAAACAATCTTGTAAATATCTATTAATTTGGAGGATTGCAATGGAAAATAAAAAAAGAAATATACTTATAACTAAAGAGGAAATTGAAAAAAGAGTATCAGAAGTCGGCCATGAAATTACTAAAAATTATCAGGGCAAAAACTTATATGTGCTTTCTTTATTAAGAGGTAGTTTTATTTTCACAGCTGATTTAGTAAGGCATATAGATGTACCTGTTAAAATTGGATTTATGACTACATCTAGCTATGGTAATAGCGAAGAAACTTCAGGCGTTGTAAATGTAGTAAATGATGTACCTGATAATATTGAAGGGTATGATGTTTTAGTTGTAGATGATATAATTGATAGTGGTATTACAATGAAATTTGTTATGGATCATGTAAAATCATTAGGAGCAAAATCTGTTAAAAGTTGTGTATTCCTTGATAAACCAGAAAGAAGAAAAGTAGATTTAAATCCAGATTTCTGCTGCTTTAAAATTCCTAATGTTTTTGTTGTAGGATATGGATTAAATTATGGAGATCATTATAGAAATATTCCTTATGTATTTAACTGGGAAGAAAATTAATGTTATAAATGTTATACAAATAATAATATTTTTAAAATATAAATACTTTAAAAATATTGAAAAGCCATACATAAAATTAAGATATATTCTATTTCTTTTTTATGCATGGCTTTTATTTATAAAATTATATAAATAATATTATTATATAATATGGCTTTTAATAAAGTTTATTTTATAATCAAGTTTTTTAATTTTTATATGTATTATCTAGTTTATAAGAAGCATCATTTAAATCTAGATCTATAAATGTATTTGGTATTTTACCAACTATTATAGTTTCAGCTATAGGTACTTCTCTTTTAACTTCAATTTCGTTATTTTTAGTTGGAATTATTACTCTTACCCTTGCAGAAACTTGAACATATATTTTATGTCTTGTTTGATTTATTCCAGCACTTTCAAATTCCGATTGATATTTAGTTTCTATATATCCTATAGGTTCCATAATAACTGGTACTTTAGGCCCCATTTGTGCCAAAATATTATTTTTAAATATATATCCTATGGGAATTTTTATTCCTGTCTCTCCCATTTTTTTTAACTCATTTTGAGAACTTATAGATATATCTGTTGCTATTTTATTCATTTTTAAAGTATCTGCTTTAAGGAAAACTATATTCCCATCTTTATCTTTTTCAATATGTATTATATCATCATAATTAAATTCTTTAGAACATTCATTTAATATAGCATTGTTTATTATTTCCATAGATTTAAATCTCATTTGAGCATCTGCAACTACCATTATTGTTGGAGTTATTATTTTATCTAAAGCATATATAAATATATTAAAGCTCATAAGTATACTTATAAATATCAATATAATTTTTACTTTATTTTTTTTCTTTATAATATCACCTTCTTTTTAATGTAAAATTTACTTTTTCAGCCTATAACTAAATTTCTTAATTATGCTCATCTCTATTGTATAAATTTTAAAAGTTTAATATAGAGCTATTTAATAAAATAATAATATTTATTAAATAATATTAAATGAAATATTTATTTCTTATATTACTTATATTTAGTTATTTAGTTTTCATTATTGATATCTATAATATAATTTATTTAAACTTATTCAATTTTAATACTTAAATCTGAATAAATTTTTTATTTTTGTAAATATTGGTAGTGTACATATTTATTTTTTATATACAAAAATACTTAATTTCTATAGATTTATATATTTTTTATATTATGATATAATAATGAAAGGTTGTCTATATTATTATTTGGACAGGTTTTCAAGGAGGATTAATATATGCAAGAAGAAAAAAAATCTAATAATACTAAGAAAGCTAAAAAAAAGACTTTAAAGATATTAAAAAATATACTTATTTCTCTTTTAATTATTTTTATTTTATGTGGTGTAGCAGGTGCTGGTGTAATATTTGCTATTATTAAAACTTCCCCACCTTTAGATGTTGATACTATTTTAACTTTAAGTGAGCCTTCTTCTGTATATGATAGTGATGGAAATTACATTGACGATGTTGCAAGTTCTGAAAAAAGAGATGTAGTTTCTATTAAAGATGTTTCGAAAGATTTAGTTAATGCTTTCATTAGCATAGAAGATGAAAGGTTTTATAGTCATAAAGGAGTAGACTATAAAAGAGTTTTAGGAGTTGTATATATTGATATATTAAATAAGTTAAAAGGAAAAAATCAAATGCAGGGAGCTTCTACTATAACTCAACAGCTTGTTAGAAATGCTCTTCTTACTACCCGTGAAAAAGAATCTACTTTTTTAGATACTTTTACAAGAAAAATCAGAGAAATGTATTTATCTATAGAACTAGAAAAAAAATATTTAAGTAAAGAACAAATTCTAGAGGCTTATATGAATACAGTTCCTTTTGGAGGCATAATTCATGGGGTTGAAGCTGCATCTAAATACTATTTTAATAAATCCGCAAAAGATTTAACTTTAGTTCAGGCAGCTTACATAGCTGGACTTCCTCAAGCTCCTGGAATATATAATGCATTTTTAGAATCTGCACAAAAAAATCCTACTCCTTATTTAAATAGGACTAAAACTGTATTAAGTATGATGTTAAAAAATAATTATATATCACAAGAACAATATAATGAGGCTATATCTCAAGTAACTGTAGAAGGTTTAAAATTTAATAAATCTTCTTCTATAAATAATAATAGATTAGCTTATGAATGGTTTGTCTTACCCGCTTTAGAGCAAGTAAAAAGAGATTTAAAAGCACAATATAAGTATACTGATGAAGAAGTTAATAATTTATTGTCATATGGAGGTCTTAAAATATATACTACTATGGATAGATCTCTCCAAGATGCTGCTCAATCTATTATAGATGATAGCTCAAATTATGGAAGTGTTAAAACTAAACTTTTAACTAATGACAAAATTATGGATCCTCAAGCTTCTGCCGTTGTAATGGATTATCGTACTGGAGAAGTTAAAGCCTTAATTGGCGGAAGAGGTAAACAACCTGCAAGATCTTTTAATAGGGCAGCTTTTAACGGTTCAAAAGAATTTTTAAAGCCTGTAGGTTCTAATATAAAACCTCTTACAGTTTATGCGCCTGCTATAGATTCAAAACAAGCTACAGCTGCTACTGTTGTAGAAGATTCTCCTATTGGAAGTGATATAAGGAAACAATGGCCTGGATGGGAGCCTAAAAATGCTAATTTAAAATATAAAGGATATGTTACTTTAAGAGAAGCATTAAAAGAGTCAATAAATTTAGTAGCTGTAAAACAAGAATTTGCAATAGGTCTTCAAACGGGTATATCTTATGGAGAAAAATTTGGTTTAACATTTAATTCCGATGATAAGGCTAGTCTTGCTTCACTTGCTTTAGGCGAAATGAATGATGGTGAAAATACACTAACTATGGCAGCTGCTTTTGGTACTTTTGGTAACAATGGTATATATACTGAACCAAGATTATATACAAAAGTTATAGATAGACGAGGAGCTGTTATATTAGAAAGTAAATTATCAACTCGAAAAGTACTTAGTCCTCAAAGTGCATATATTATGTATGACATGTTGAAAGGTCCTGTAAGTCCTGGAGGTACTGGAACTAATGCAAAATTTGGTTCTATGCCTGTAGCAGGTAAAACTGGTACTACAGGAGAAAGAATGGAATTATGGTTTAGTGGATTAACTCCTTATTATTCAGGATCTATTTGGATAGGTCATGATAAACCTGAATCGTTTCCTTCTAAAGGTATAGGAAGTAATACTGCCGCTGCTATGTGGGGTAAAATAATGAAGGCTGCTCATAAAGATTTAGCAGTAAAAGATATACAAATGCCTTCTGGTATAGTTTCAAGACAAGTTTGCAAAGAATCTGGAAAAGTTCCTACTGATCTTTGCTATAAAGACCCTAGAGGCAGTCAAGTATATACAGAAATTTTTATAGCTGGTACTCAGCCAACTGCACTTTGTGATATTCATGTAGAAGCGCAAATTAATAAATCAAATGGTAAAATTGCAAATGAATTTACTCCAGCAGAACTTTTAGAAAAAAGAATATTTATAAAAAGAGATCATAAATCATCAAAAACTCTTGAAGATAGCGCTTATGTACTTCCTACTGAAATAGATGATACTAAACCTGCTCCAGCACCAGTAGTACCAGAACCTACCCCTAATCCTGTACCTACATCACCAGAGCAGGAACAACCTAATAATCAAGAGAAAAGTGATACTCAAGATACAAAAAATAATAGTAATATAAACTCAAATTCAAATACAAATTCAAATTCAAATTCAAACGCAGAAACTAAACCAGATCAACCTCAAAATGATTTACAAAATAGTAATACACAATAAAAAAATAAAGAAAGTCATATGACTTTCTTTATTTTTTACTAAAATTCACAAGTTTTTTGTTGTAATTTTTTAAAATTTCTTCCATAGCTTTTGTAATTATAGGCGCTCCTATAGTTATGTTATCTTTACCATCCATTTTACCTATATCTCCAATTCCAACTATATATGGTACATCAATGTTTGATAATATATTTACTGTATCACCTTTTAATATACAAGTATTTGTTTCATTACCATATTTATCTACTGCTTTATATGTTAAATTTCCAAACTTATCTATAGAACAGTCTACTTTAACACCCTTTACTTTAGATGTATTTGAGGCAACAGCTACTATACCTATTACTTCTATATCTTCATCATTTATAATTGTATATATAGCTTTTTCTCCATCTCCCATGCCTGTGTCTCCTTTATCATCTGCCATAACTATCACGGGATCATATTTTGCCATTTTTATAAATTCCACAATTTTTTTACCGCTTAATTTCGTAGGATTACCTGCAGAAAGAGATATACATCGTCCTCCTATGTTTTTAGATGCTTCTTCTACAGCTCTTTTAGCAATATCATCACCATCTGTAACTATTATTACTCTTCTTTTCAAAGTATTCACTTCTTAGTTTTAGGATTAAATAATACTGCCATTAAATAGCCAAATACTATAGCAGCAGTAATTCCACCTGCTGTTTCTTTTATACCACCTGTGAAAGCACCTAAAATTCCTACCTTATCTACTTCCTTTATTACACCTTTTGCTAAACTACATCCAAACCCGGGAAGAGGAATGGTTGCTCCTGCTTTACCAATTCCTATAATAGGATCGTAAATTTTTAGAGCACCAAGTATAACTCCAATAGTTACAAAACTTACTAATATTCTTCCTGGAGTAAGTTTTGTTTTATCAATTAGTATTTGTGCTATAACACAGAATATACCTCCAACTATAAATGCGTTAATATAATCCATTATTAGAAGCCTCCTTCTAGCTGTCAATAAGTGTTTATATTTCTACAGCAACAGCATGTGCAACACCAGGAATATTTAATCCTTGATAGCATGATGTAGAACTTAATAAAGCTCCTGTTGATACAAGTAGAACTTTTTTTAATTTACCACTTATCATATTTTTGTATATATAGCCACAGTCTACTACTGCCGAACATCCACAGCCACTGCCTCCAGCATTGGTATTCTGCCTTTCATTATCAAATATTTCTTCACCACAATCAATATAGTTTTTACTCAAATCATAATTATATTCTTCTAATAAGAGCTTCATAGTAATTTCTTTCCCGAATTTTCCAAGATCTCCTGTCACAATTAAATCATAATCTTCAGCTTTTCTTCCAGTATCTATAAGATGCTGTGAAATTGTACTTACTGCTGCAGGAGCCATAGCTTCTCCCATATTGTTAACATCATTTACTCCATAATCTTTTACTTTTCCTATAGTTACATAACTAACATAAGGATAATTGCCTTCTTTCCCTAAAACCATGGCACCTGATCCTGTTACAGTCCATTGTGCTGTTGGTGGTCTTTGACTTCCATATTCTAGTGGGAATCTAAATTGTCTCTCTGCAGAAGAAAAATGTGAAGAAGTTGCTGCAACTGCATAATTAGCAAATCCTCCATCCATAAGCATAGCCGCTACTCCTAAAGACTCAGTCATAGTTGAACAGGCTCCAAATAAACCTACAAAAGGTATATTTACATCTTTTGCTGCAAAACATGAAGATGTAAGCTGATTTAATAAATCTCCTGCAACTAAGTAATTTATGTCTTCTTCTTTTAAATTAGCTTTTTTTATACTTTCAGTTACAGCCATATATAGCATACTGCTTTCGGCTTTTTCATAAGTATCCATGCCATTTAAATCATCTTGAAGTATTCTATCAAAATAGTCTTTTAAAGGGCCTTCTCCTTCTTTAGGTCCCACTACACTATAAGTAGAAATAATTCTAGGTTTACTGTCAGTTTTTATAGTTTGATTTCCTACTCTTTTGTTCATAATCATCACCTACTTAATAAAATAATATATTATTCCTACTATTACTGATGAACCAATACCATAAACTAAAACCGGACCAGCTATAGTAAACATTTTTGCTGCTACTCCAAATATAAATCCTTCTTTTTTAAATTCCATTGCAGGAGAAACTATAGAATTTGCAAAGCCTGTAATTGGTACCAAGCTGCCAGCTCCTGCAAAACCAGCTATTTTATCATAAATTCCTATTCCTGTAAGAAATGCTCCTAAAAATACCATTGTTATAGAAACTAAACTAGATACAACGTCTTTTGGAAGACCTAAACTTGTAAAATAGTTCATAACTAATTGACCAATTACACAAATAAGCCCTCCAACCCAAAAGGCATTTATACAATTTTTTAATAAATTAGATTTTGGTTTAATTTCGGAAGATACAGTTTGAAATTTTTGCTTTAATTTCTCGTCTTTTTTATCCATCTATTTTCACTTCCTTGATTTTTATAATAATTTCTTAAAAATATTTTGTGCAAATTAATATTTGTTATTCAATAAATTAATTTTACTGTAAATAAAAAAGACTTCAGTATAATTTTTATCTGAAATCTTTAATTATTTAAAAATATTATATACAATATTTTAATAAAAATAGGATACACATTTTGTATCCTATCCACTTAATCTTTCTTTCATAATTTTTAACACTTTTTTTTCAATTCTAGATACTTGAACTTGACTTATACCAAGAAGTTTTGCCACTTGAACCTGAGTTTTATCTTTAAAATATCTAAGCATAATTATTTGTCTAGCTTTTGTATCTAAATTTGATAACGCTTCTTTTAATGCTATTTTATCAACTATTTCATTATCTTCTTCAAAGTTTTCACTAAGTTTATCGATTAAAAGAACTGGAGAACCATCATCTTGATGTATAGTATCATATAAATATTGCATTCCATTTGCTGATTCTAAAGCAAATATAATCTCTTCACTACTTATACCTGTATATTGAGATAATTCCTCAATTGTAGGTTCTCTGCCTAATTTTTTAGATAGAGTTTCTTTATCATAATGAAGTTTTCGAGCAACATTTTTTACACTTCTACTTACCTTTATAATACCATCATCTCTTATAAATCTTTTTATTTCTCCCATAATCATTGGAACAGCATAAGTAGAAAATTTTACATTAAATTTAGGATCAAAATTATTAACAGCTTTAACTAGTCCCATAGAACCTATCTGAAAAATATCTTCATATTCATATCCTCTATTTAAAAATTTTTTACTTATAGCTGAAACAAGAGGCAAATTAATCTGAATTAAATTATCTAAAGCCTCTTTATCTCCATTTCTTGCTTTTATTATAAGTTCTAAATTATCTTCATAATTATATTCCTGTTTTTTTAGAATCTCTTCATCCATAACTTCCACCTAATTTAAAGGTTTAAAAACCTTTTTCATTATTATATTTGTTCCTTTTCCTTTTTCTGAAGTTACTTGTAAATTATCCATAAAAGTTTCCATTACAGTAAATCCCATACCAGATCTTTCAAGATCTGGCCTTGAAGTATAAAGTGGCTGCATAGCAAGTTCAATATTATCTATACCTACTCCTTCATCGCTTACTATAATAGTAAGTTCATTTCCTTCTATTCTTGCCTCAATTTTAACTATTCCCTCACCTCCGCCATAACCATGTATTATAGCATTAGTTACAGCTTCTGATACCGCTGTTTTAACATCTGTAATTTCTTCAATAGTAGGATCAAGCTGAGATACAAAGGCTGCTACTGCTACTCTGGCAAAACCTTCATTTTGTGATTTACTTAAAAATTCTATCTTCATCATATTATCGTACATTTTTATCCCCCCACATTAAATACTCTTTAATGCTTGTTCCACATTTTCATAAAGCTTAATTATTTTAAACATGCCAGATAAGTCAAAAACTCTCTTTACTGAATTATTTACATTAGTTATGCAGACTTCCCCTTTTTTCATAGAAAGTTTTTTATATCTTCCAATAACAACTCCTATACCTGAGCTATCCATAAAAGTAACATTGGTAAAATCTAAAATTAACTTTTCTATATTATCTCTATCAAGTCTATCATCTATTTTATTCCTTACTTCTTCAGCGCTATGATGATCCAGTTCTCCTGACATATGCACTATAAGTTTCTCATCTTGTTTTTGAAACTTTAAATACATTCATATCCCCCTCTATCTAGTAAATATTTTAATATCAAGACAAATTTTAATTTTGTCCATATATTATTATTCTATACATTCCATTATTTTCCTTCTAAAAATGCATAAAATTTTATATCTTTTTATATTTTAACCATATTTATATTAATTATACATTTAATTTGTTAATATTTTCTTGCAATTTTACAAAAAAATAAAATTTGAACTTTTAAAAGTTAAACATATAATTTTAAAGTTCAAATTTTATTTTTTAATATCTATATATGACTCTATTATATCAATTTCGAAATTACTTATATTAAAAAAATTATATAAAGTATTATCTATATTATTTTCTAAATCCATATAATTTGGTATACAAAGTTTCATTAAATTATTAGGATAATATTCATAAATATCTACTCCAAGTTTTTTAGCAAAAGTTTTAAAATAAAATTCATATATTTTACTATTTAAAATTTTTAATAAATATTCATAAGAAAATGGAATATCTTCTTTTAATTTAAGACAATAAACATCAGCACTAAAAAAGCTTCCCTTATCTAATGAAAATCGATTATTATTTGATTTAAATGGAAATACTATTTTTTCTCCCTCAAAAATAGTATAATCTCTACCCCATTGAAGTTCATACCATTTTCTTATACCTTTTTTACATTCTCTTCTATTTAAAAGTTTTTCTTTAAATTTTGAAATATGGCTTATTATATTGGGAAATTCATTTTCATCATCAATCAAATCTGAATATATTAAATAAAGATCTTTTTTAATAACTTTGTCTTTTTCAATAAAGCTGCTCTTTATCCAAGGTTTTATTATAGAAGTTTCTAAATTTTCATTATCAATTGTATTTTTATCTACTACAAAAGCTTTATCGCATCCAGTTATTATTCCTTGAAAACTAAAACATATATTGCTTAATGTTGTAAAGCATTTTTGTTCAATTTTATCTATTATTTTTCTTTCAGTTTCATCTATTAATATCCATCCATTGTTATTTAATATATTTTTGTTTATATAAAATGATTTATAATATTTTCCTTCATTATTAAAAAGTGAATTAAAAAAATATTTTTCTTTTTTTAATAAAGGTTTTAAAACTTCTATATTTTCATTTTTACTTTCTAATGTTAAAAATATTATTACAGTATCTATACCAACATTTTTAAAAGGCCTTACTCCATAAAAATCTATAATTTTATCAATAGAAAAATATTCTTTTAAAGTTTTTCTTAATTCTTTACCGCTTAAAGATTCAATAAAATATCTTGAAGTTATAAATGTAAGTTTTCCCATTTTATTCAAATTGTTTATGGCTTCATAAAAAAAACAATAAGATAAATCTCCTTTATCTTTAAATACTTTATTATATTTATTTCTTATAATATTTGAGTAATTTTTATCTAGTGATTTTTGTCCAATATAAGGAGGATTACCTATAAAAATATCAAACTTTGAATTATTTTCTTTAAGTAAAAAATCATCTTTTACAAAATTTTGTGGTTTTATAGTTTCTCCTATACTAAATAAATCTATTAACAAAATTTTTAATGCAGTTTCATCAATATCAAATCCAAATAAATTATTATAAATTATATGTTTATCTATATCTTCTTCTTTTAAGTTTATATTATGTATATTATTTATTTTGTATAAGTTTTCTTTATAAATATTTTTTAAGTGTTTATAACATTCAATTATTAAATTTCCACATCCGCAAGATGGATCTGCAATTTTTATATAAGGATTATTAATTACATCTGAACTTATTATTGTATTACAAACTATAAATTTAGAAATTTCTGGTGGAGTATATATGACTCCTTTACTTTTTTTATTTTCTACCAAATTAAAATAATATTCGCCAAATCTTTCATTTTTACCAATATTTAATTTCAATTTATAATTATTTATTGCAGTAGTTTTGTAAATAATATCAATAGGCTGTAGAATAATATCATAAATTTTTTCAATGCTTTCTACAAAATTATCATGCATTTTAAAATCTCCATTATATAATTTTAAATAGTTTCTATAAAATTATACCATAACTAAAGGAGGGACAAAATATGGATAAAAAGTTTCTATCGTTTTTTCTTGTTTTTTCTCTTTCTATAACTTCTTGTTATAGAATAATAAATAAAAGCAAAAAAATATCAGTAGCAGCTAATAAGACTATAAGCCTTGAAAATACACCTAAATTTCAAGAATATATACAAGTAACTGAGCCTGAAGAATCAAATAAAAATAAAAGTGAAATATCTCCTATACCAAAAGAATTATCCCCAAAAGAAAATAATTTTCAAACAAGCAAAACCAATAATTTTAATACTACAGAAAAAGATTGGTTTTATAAACCTAAAAAAGATGGTACTCCTTCAGAAGAACCACCTGAAGTATTAAATATACTAAAAAAATATTCAGGATATTATTTAGGAGATACTTCAAAAAAAGAAATATATTTAACTTTTGATGAAGGATATGAAAACGGATATACATCTAAAATATTAGATGTTCTAAAAGAAAATAATGTTAAAGCTGCTTTTTTTGTAACAACAGATTATATCAATCGTAATAAAGATTTAATAAAAAGAATGGTCAATGAAGGACATCTTGTATGTAATCATTCAAATAGCCATCCTTCTATGGCAAAAGTTGCTCTAAAAGGTAAAGAAAAATTTGAAGAAGAATTTACTCTTACAGAAAAAGCTTTTGAAGAAGTTACAGGTACAAAGATGCCTAAGTTTTTTAGACCACCTATGGGAAAATACAGCGAACTTTCCATGCATTATACTCAAGAATTAGGATATAAGACAATATTTTGGAGTTTTGCTTATAAAGATTGGATACCTGAAAAACAACCTTCTCATGAATATGCTAAAAAAATAATAATGGAAAGGACTCACAATGGAGGTATATTCCTTTTACATGCAGTATCAAAAACAAATGCCGAAATACTAGATTCTGTTATAAAGGAATGGAAAAGCAAAGGTTTTGAGCTTAAAACATTAAATGATCTTCCACAATAAATAAAATTAAATGTACTTTTGCAAAGTATATTATATATTGTTTAGGCTATATTAATAGGAAATAAATAAAATATGTGTAAAAATGAGCTTTAAGTGAATTATAGAATCTCTTTGCGAAAGAATAGACACAAATCCTAGTGATTTTCGTTTGTTTGAGCGTTAGTGAGTTAACGAAAGCACTTGATTTGTGTCTATTTTAAGCTTAGAGTTTCTTAGACAGTTATCAGCTCATTTACACATATTTTTTATTTATTATAACATTAATTGAAAACTTACTTCTATATTTTTTAACAATTCCTTTAATTTATAATTTTGAGTTTACTATATTCATTATGTTTTCTTTTAGTTTTAATCCTTCATTAACAAAATATGTACATTTTTTATTAATATTTTCTTTATATTCTTCATCTTTTATTCCCGACAAATTAATTTTTACATTCAAAACTGCGCTTTCAATAGCAGCTTGTAAAAGTAATGCTGCTACTCCACTATCAGAAATAGCATTTTTATTCCCATATTTAGCTGAAATTTCAATATATTTATACATTTTAAAAGCTTTTTCTGCTACATTAAAAGGTATTTCAAGAGCTTTTTTATATCCTTCTTCTAATTTAGTTTCTCTAATATATTTTTCTTCTTCAGTATTCTTAGGGAGTTTAAACATATTCATAAGTTCTAAAAATTCTTCTGCATCTTTTTCCATTAAACTTAAAAATTCATCTTTGTTAATATTAGTTTCATTTAAACTATTTAATATTTCAGCCTTCATATATTCATCATATTCATTGTATGTTTTTTTGCCTATAGTCAAATTAAATACCATAGAGCCAAGAGCACTTCCAAGTGATGCAGCTAATGCAGCTACACCACCGCCTCCTGGTACTGGAGAATTTGAAGCTAATTTATCTATAAAAGATTTGATAGTTAAATTTTGAAGCATATTATACACACCTTTCTTAATAGGCCTTAATTAATTATGTTAAAAATTTTACAGCTTTTATTATACTTTATACATCTTTCATTTTCTATGTTTTATAATTATTTATATTAAATATTTTTTTCTTTCAAAATTTCTTTATATATTGAATCAAATAATTTAAAATTTTCTTGTATATTATAATTTTCTTCTACATACTTTCTTCCATTTTTGCCCATTTCTATGCGTAATTTTTCATCATTAATTAGTTTTATCATAGCATCAGCTAAAGATTTTTCTGATTTTTTTTCTACAACTATGCTTGAATAACCTGGTTTTGCTGCTTCTACTAATCCTCCTATATTTGTTGTAATAACTGGTACTCCACAAGCTTGAGCTTCAACTGCTGCAACTCCAAAACTTTCAATTTCACAACTAGGAAATACAGCAATATCAAAATTATTAAATCTATCAGCAACCTCTTCTTGACTTAAATAACCTAAAAAAGTAACATCTTTATCTATATTAAGGCTTTTAGCCAAATTCTCTAAATATTCTCTCTGACTTCCCTCTCCAGCAATTTCTAATTTTATATTTTCTATTTGTTTTTTTACTATTGCAAATGCTTTTATTAAATAATCTATACCATAATTACTCTCAAGAGTTTTAATTGTCCCAATAGTTATATAATCTTTTTTAACTTTTTCTTTATTTTTAAACAAATTTAAATCAACGCCAAAAGGTGTTATTTCAATTTGTTTTGAAGTATATTTTTGCGTTTCTTTTGCCATAGCTTTACTTGTAGATAATATTTTGTCTGCTCTTGATAAATTAAATTTTATTATATTTTTACATATAAAATTAATATTAGGAAATTCATATATATCGCTGCCCCATACAGATATTATATAAGGTTTATAAAAACACAAAGAACCTAAAAGGCCATAACTGGAAGCATAATGTGCATGTAAAATATCAGGCTTTATTTTTTTTACAATATTTATAATTTTAAAAATGCAAGTAATATATTTTGTTTTATGTAAAATACTATTTTGTTTTATATCATTTATATTTAGTCCTAAATTATATACTTTTACTCCATCAATATTTCCAGGACTTAATGATATAACAGTAATTTCATATCCTTTCTTAGCAAAATATTTACATAATTTTTGTGTATGTATGCTGCCTGCATCTGCTAAATAACATATTTTCATTAGTTTCCTCCAATTATTATATTAATTTCTAATTCTTTAATTATTTTAACAATTTAATTTGCTAATTTAATGAAAACTTTATTAACAAATTTTAAATAAATATATTAGCTTTTATTTTATGTTGTTATAATTAATATAATTTATACATAAATTTATAAATTATAAATATTTTTAAGCATAATTAAATCTTATAAAATATAAAAAGTCTGTTGTAAAATATTTTTTATTACCTTACAACAAACTTTTTTTAATTTAAAATGCTCCTCTTCTTTTTACTACAGAAAAAATAGTTTTAAAAATTATTTTTAAATCCAAAATCAATGAAAAATTTTTTATATAATTCAAATCATAATAAATTGTTTTTCCTAATTCAATTTCTCCTCTGCCATTTACTTGAGCAAGTCCAGTTATACCTGGAAGTACTAATAACCTTTGTTTATATTTTTCAGGATAATATTTAACAACTTCTGGTATTTCAGGACGTGGTCCAACTAAACTCATAGTTCCATTTAAAACATTAAATAATTGAGGTATTTCATCTAAACTGCTTGATCTTAAGAAGCTTCCAACTTTTGTTACTCTACTATCTTCTTTACTCTGAAATATAAAATTTTCAATATTTTTAGGATCTATATTAAGATCCCTTTTAGCCTCAGCATTAATAACCATAGTTCTAAATTTATAAATAGTAAAAATTCTACCATCTTTACCTACACGTTTTTGTTTAAATAATGCTGGTCCTTTAGAGTCAAGCTTTATAGCAATTGTTATTATTAAAAAAATAGGTAATAGTATTATAATCCCAATTATAGATAATACAATATCAAAAATTCTTTTAATTCTAAATTGAATTTTTTTGCTATTTATATCTTTTTCTATATCTATAAAAATATTGTTACAATTTTCCATGCTTTCCATGTTACCCTCCAAAGCCATTTTTAATGATTTAATAATTAACTACTTCTTTTGCTATCACTATTATTATCTAGAAAGTTTTGTATTTTTTTCAACAGCTCTTTTGTTTTTTAATAAATAGAATGAAAATAATCCTTCTATAAATCCTAATCCATAACTTATATGAAGCATAGGAAATACAAATGGTAAATATTTTAATAATTTTTTATTTTTATTAGATAATTTAAAAGAAAATAATATATCTAATAAAATATATATAGCTATCTCAGGTAACCACAAATACATAAAATGGTGATTTATTAAACTTAATATTAATCCTAATAAATTATATATTACAAAAGCCATAGGAATTAAATGCCTTAAGGATGCAGTTTTTCCATGCTTTTGCATAACTCTAACTTTCCAAAATCCATACTGATAATATTGATTCCAAAGCTTTTTAAATGATGATCTACTGTAATAAGTAGATTTTATCTTGGGAGAGAGCAAAATTTTGTATCCATTTTTAATTACTCTATAATTAAGTTCATCATCTTGATTTCTTACAAGTTCTTCATCTAAATATCCTACTTTTTCTAAAACTTCTCTCTTATAAGCTCCAAAAGCTACTGTATCTACATAAATTTCTTTTTGAGCATATCTAAAAAGAGCATTTCCTACACCAAAAGGTGAACTCATAGCAAGTGCAATAGCGGCTCCTTTTAAATCATGGCTTATAGTGGTAATAGGTCCTCCACTACAACCAACTTCTTCGTTCTCAAGGCTTATAACATTCTCTTTTATAAAATCTTTATCAGCATAAGCGTGAGCACCAAATAATATTATAATATCTGCACTGCTTTTTTTAATGCCTAAATTTACACCTTTAGGGACTATCCTTCCAGGATTAATAATTAACTGTATATTTTTATATTTTTTATTATATTCTTTTACTATTTCTGTAGTTTTATCTTCCGAAAGCCCATCTACTACAAATATTTCATATAATTCTTTAGGATAAGATTGATTTACAAAAGAATCTAGACATTTACCTATATATTTTTCTTCATTTCTTGTTGGTATAATTACTGTTACTTTTTTTAAATCCATAATTGATAACACACCTTTTTTAAATTAACTTTAAATATGCATTCCTTATAAAATTCATATTTTTTTCCCATAAAGCTTTTTTATAAATTATATCATTATTTATTATAGCAAAATTATTAAAATTATTAAAATTGTTAAAAGCATTTATTATACATTCATACAAACTATTTTCATTTATTTCATTTATTACATATCCATTATATCCATTTATTATCCATTCTAAATTTGCAGGTATATTAGAAACAATAGGTATTGTACCACAAGCCATAGCTTCTAACAATGTAACTGATGTAGAATCTGAAGTTGGAATTGATATATATAATGTGGATGATTTTAATAATTCTACCACTTTAGATTTATCAACACTACCTAAAATATCAATTTTATTTTCTAATTTTAATTCTTTAATAAGATCTATATATATTTGTTTTTCTGCTCCATCATTTGCAATAATAAGCTTAAATTCAGAATCAACTAAAGTTAATTTATAAAAAGCTTTAATTATAACATCTATATTAGAATTGCTGCATAGAGTTCTTAAGCTTAATATAGTTTTATTGTATTTTTTTCTATTAATATTATTAAAAAATTTATCATCTATACCCATTGGAACTGTAATAATCTGTTCTTTAGCTTTTCCTAATTTTTCAATTTCTTTACTCATATAATTAGAATCAGAAGTTACAATTTCGCATTTTTTAAGTACATACTTTGTTATTTCTTTATAAATAATATTTTTTTTAGGAGTAACTAATATATCAGTCCCCCAAGTAGATACAACAAGAGGAGTTTGTTTTGTTAAAGCTCCTAATAATCCATAGCTTGTTAAATAATGAGAATTTACAATGTCAGGTTTTAAATCTTTGATTATATTTCTTATATGTTCAGTCTTTTTTAAGTATGAAAAATTCCCTCCATTACTATTAACCTTAATGTCTTTTCCTAAATTAATAACATTTATATTTTTAATGTAGTTATCTCTAAAGGTAACAATAGTAACATCATCACCTTTATCTCTAAAAAATTCACACCATCTTTTAATATGAATACTTTGAGCATCCCCTAAAAAACATATTTTCATACTTATCTCCTAATTAATAAACTTAATTGTATAAGATTTTATATTATTTTTTAAATGTTATATAAACTTATTTAAAATATCCGCAATTAACTTTGAAGCATTTCCTCTGCCAAATATCTCATTTTGCTTTGTTGTAGGATTAAAATGTAATATAGATTCTAAAATTTTACTCTTATTAGCTCCAGCTAATACATTCCATCCATTTTCTACAGTCTCAATCCATTCAGTTTCATCTCTTATAGTAATACATGGTTTATGCATAAAAAATGCTTCTTTTTGAACTCCTCCACTATCTGTAACTATACGACTAGAATTCATTTCTAATAAAATCATATCAAGATATCCTACAGGTTCAATTATATTTACATTATCATTTACTTTTAGTCCATAATCCTTAATATATTTTTTTGTTCTAGGGTGAAGAGGTAAAATTATTTTTATTCCACATTCATTTAATGCTTCAATAATATTATTCAATCTTAAAATATCATTAGTATTTTCAGCTCTATGTATTGTAGCTAAAATATATTCATTATCTTTAAGCTTAAGTTTATTTAATATATCTGATTTTACTTTAGCCATTTCTCCAAAATGAATTATTGCATCATACATTACATCTCCTACATTAAAAACACCACTTTCAATTCCTTCTTTAAGAAGATTTTTTTCTGCAGTTTTTGTAGGCACAAATAATAATTTTGATATATGATCTGTTAAAATTCTATTTTGCTCCTCAGGCATATTTTTATTAAAACTTCTAAGCCCTGCTTCGATATGTGCTACTGGTATTAACATTTTGCTAGAACATAAAGCTCCTGCTAAAGTAGAATTTGTATCTCCATAAACTAATGTTAAATCTGGTTTTTCTTTTTTTAGTATTTCTTCAAGTTTAATAAGCATATTACCAGTTTGTACTCCATGGTCTCCTGAACCTACATGGAGGTTATAATCTGGATAAGGAATGTTTAATTCTTTAAAAAATATTTCTGACATATTGGGGTCATAATGTTGTCCAGTATGAACTATAATTTCTTTGTTATTTTTTCTTATTTCTCTTGAAACAGCAGCAGCCTTTATAAATTGAGGTCTAGCTCCTAATACAGTAACTATTTTCATACTTATCACCTTTATTCAATTTTTTTAATTTCTTCAATTAATAGTTTAGTAAGATTTTCTCTACTATATTTTTTTATTACTTCTAAATTTGGAGTTAATGATTTTGTTTTATATATGAAATCATTATAAGCTTTTAAAATAATATTTTCAATTGCGCTTTGATCAGATGGTAAAGCTGTATATCCTGTACTTGTCTCTTCGATTAAATCTTTTGCTACACCATTTGGTACTAATCCAAGTATAGTTTTCCCTGTTCTTATATATTCAAATATTTTACCAGTATAAATTCCTTCACTTCCCTTGCCTTCATCTATAATCAAAAGTAAAGCATTAGCTTTACATAATTCTATTAAACTTTCTTTATGAGGCATATAAGGCCTATGTATAACTACATCTTTATATTTGTTTTTATAGTAATTAATAAGCTCAATATAAGAAGTACCTATTTCTCCAACAAATCTAATCTGAATTTTATTTTTATCAATTATATTCTTATTTATAAGATTATCTATAGAAAAAAGGATTTTTTCTGGTGATCTTTTACCATAAAGAGTACCATTATATAATATAACAAATTTTGAATTTTTTTCAGATAATTCAAGATTTAATCCTTGAAAATCTTCTTCATCATAGCCATTAGGTATAGTAACAAATTTATTTATATCTTCATCAGGATATCTTTTTATAAAATCTTCAATAATAGGTTTACTTACACTTATTATTTTGTTTGCATTTTTTACTACTTTAGCTTCTAATTTATTAAAAATTTTTTGTACTAAAAAATTATATTCTACAAAAGGATTTGATGCCCATGGATCTCTAAAATCTGCAATCCATTTTGTCCCAAATTCTTTATTTAATTTATATCCAATTAAATGAGTACTATATGGACCGCTAGTTGTATAAATTATGTCTATATTTTTTTCTATAATAATTTCTCTTCCTTTAGAAACAGCAAAGTCAATCCATCCTTTTTTATCATCAGGTATAAACATTAAATTATATAAATTTAAAAACATTTTTTTTAAATAATTTTTTATGGAATTTAATAAATTTAGTTTTATTTTTTTTGCACCAAGTGAAGATGAATTGTTAGATAAATTTTCATCTAAAGTATTAATTGAGTTATTAGTTTTTTTCTTTGCTATTTTAAGTAAATTATTCATTATATTTATTTCTTTTATATCAGTTCTATAAACAGATATATTTTTATTTATGTCTTCTTTAAGTGAAAAATCTTTTAATCCTTCTGAATTTTCTTTAACAGTAAGTACATTTACATTATATCCAAATTTACTTAAATAATTAGCAAATTTTGTAGTTCTTTGTACACCCGCGCCTCCTTTAGGAGGATAATAATATGCAATTATTAATACATTTTTCATTTGAATTCACCCATTAATCTTTTTTCTTATTTTTCTATTTATAAATTTATTAATTTCTGTATAAATAAAACTCATATCCTCTTTTGTAATAACACATATACTTTTAAAACTTGATTTAGTATATCTGGAATAAAAATATATAGAAGTTAATGTAAATACTATATAAGAGATACTTGATGCTATTGCAGCACCGTTAATTCCTATTCTTGGAATTAATATTAAATCCAATATAATAGTTGTTATTCCAGATATGGAGGATGAAATTATATTTTTTTCTGTTTTACCAACACCAGCTAAAAAATTAGCTAATATTTTCGAAACTGAAAAAAAACTAATTCCAGGAAGTAATAAAATTAAAGCAATATATGCATCTGTAAATTCTTTACCAAATAAAAATATAATGAGAGGTTTACTTATTATACTTAAAAATATTGAACAAATAACTATAAAAAATAAAGTAACTCTACTAACTCTATTAATAAATCCTTTTAACTCTTCTATGTTTTTAGAATTTGAAGTCATAGGAAAAACTATAGTAGATATTGTCCCTGAAACCTGCCATAATGCTTCACCTAAAGAAACTGCATTTTGATATATAGCAACTTGAGATAATTCTAAAAAATAATTAATTATAAATACATCTAATCTATAATTAATCATCTGAATTGTATTAGATATTTGGCTTTTGGCACCATAGCCTATCATTTTTTTATAAAAAACAAAATTAAATGAAGGTTTTACATTATATTTTACAATTACTATATAAATTAATATAAGTTGAATTATTAATGTTGATAATAATGTAGAAAAAATTATATATAAAGGTGAATTAAAAACTAATAAAGAAATTAACATTAGAATAAAAGTTATTATTTTGTCTAACACATTTATTTTATTAAATCTAACAATATCTTGTAATCCTAATATTAAATTTATTAAGCTTGATTTCATAAGACTCATAGGAATTATAAATAATAAAAGTATAATTATACGGTTATCTATTCCTTTAAATATAAAATTTATAGGATGAACTAAATGTATACTAGCTATAATTAACAAAATTATAAATGAAAAACCACATATTATTAAATTATAACCTAATATGTTATTAATATTTTTTTTATCTTTACCAACAAAAAATATATTTGCAGCTTCAAATCCCAACCCCAATATCAGCATACTAAAAGCTATTATATTATTAGATACTCCAATAACCCCTTTACCTGAAGCACCTAATAATCTAGATAGCAAAATAGTTGTTATCATAGAAATTCCAAATCCAAATATATTGCTGATAAAAGTTAATACAGTAGATTTAAAAAATTTCATATTACACCATCATTTCTTTTTAAAATATTTGAAACAAAACTGCCGCTTATTCCCATTAATATCCAAAATGGAGAATATGCTATAACTGAACTTGGAGCAAAAGCTAAAAATACAAACACTAAAGTTGTAATAGAAATAGCTACTATATAAGGTTTAAATTCATTTGAACAATTTTTATAAATTTTTAAACTATCAAAAGACATACTTAAATAAATATATATATAATATATTAATATAGGTATACCAAAATCTCCAAGCACTTCAAACCATAAACTGTGAGGATTTGTTATGCCAAATGTATTATCTTGAAGCCTTATATATTCAGCAATATTACCAACACCAAATCCTAAATAATTTTTTTCAATTATTACACCTTTTATAACATCATATATAAGAGTGTATCTTTCATTATTAGAACCATTTCCTCCTAATTTTAAAGGCACTTCATTTTTATCTTCATTATCATTATTATTAATATCAATACTTAACATTTTTAAAAAAGGAGTAGCATTAAATTTTCCATAATATTTTGAGGAGAAAGGTAATGCAGAAAATATAATAAAAATTATCAAAGATAATACTCCATATTTAAATGATGCTTTAATAATACTTTTTTTCTTAATTAAAATTCCTATTGCTATACCAATAAAGAAAATTATAAATAATGAAATCCAGCATATTCTACTGGTTGTAAAAATTAAATTTATTTCACTTATTATAAATAAAATTATATATATTATTTTGTCCAACTTTTTATCAGTAAATATTATTCCTGCAAAAAGTAAGGCTATACCTAAAACTAAGAATACAGCATAATTATTTTGATTATAAAAAAATACTATTGGAATTCTTTCAAAATATTCTTTTCCTGTGCCAATTAATCCTAATTCTACATAATTAGTAATAACACCATAACGTATTTTGAATATTTCTAATGTACCTAAAAATAATACTCCGCAATATAAATATTTTAAAAATGAAAATGTTTCTTTTATGTCATTTAATGATTTATTTTCTAGATAAATCATTACTATAACTGAGAACATAATTAAATAAGTAATATATAAACTAATTCCTGCTTCTATATTTTGAACAAAAAATAAACTTAAAGTAGAATATAATACAAATACAGCAAAAAATATAGTATATTTATCTTTTATAAATTTTTTTAAATTTTTAATATGTATATTATTAATATTAACAGTAATAAAATTTAAGTAATATATTAATATGGAAATATATGAAAAATATAAATCATATCTATCAGTTAATTTTATTTTCATATTATAGCTAATTATAGAAAAAAGAATTGTTGTAAAATACAACTGTTTTCTTATATCGGAAGAATACTTTTTTCTTATTAATATTACAAATATAAGTGAAAAAATTTGAACTACTGCAATGCTTGGATTATTAATAAAATTTAATATAATTAAAACTACAAAAAGTAAAAACAAAATATTTCTTTTATCTTTAATTATTTGCATATCTTCCTCCATTAAAAAATTTATTACTATTTATTTAAAGTCTTAAAAATAAGATTCTATTATTTTCTTTAATATATATTTAATATTTCTTTATAAGAATTTATTAATTTGTTTGATATAGAATGGCTGCTATAATTTTCAACAGCGTATTTTCTTATTAAACTAAAGTCATAGTTATTATAATTATAATAACTATTTTCAAGTTCTTTTGATAAGGCTTCAATATTTCCACTTTCAACTAGCTTTCCTAATCCTTCTTTAACTATATCTTCAGGGCCACCACATTTAGTAGAAATAACAGGTGTCCCTGTAGCTAACGCTTCTATAAGTACAACTCCAAATGTTTCATAATAACTTGGAAGCACAAAAATATTTGCTTCCCATAAATTTTTTCGAACTTCTTCTCTTTTAAGCATACCAAGAAATTCAACCTGAGAATTAATACCAAGTTTATTTACTAATTCTATTAATTCTTGTTTTTGTTCTCCATCTCCACCTATTCGTAAAATTACATCTTTATTACCTTTAAAAGCTACAGCAAATGACTTTATTAATACATCTGCCCCTTTTTTAGGTGTTAAAAAAGCTGTAAATAAGAAAATAAATTTTTCTTTTTTCTTTTTTTCTTTAAAATAAAAATATTCTGTATCTACCATATTAGGTATAACATCAATTTTGCTGTTTTTTGAATATGAACTAAGTAATTTTGCAAAAGGACTACTTACAGCAATAATTTTCTCTGCATTATCAAACGCTTCATTTATATATGGAATTTGCCAAGATTTAATTAAATTTTTAGCAAACGATGAGGAATGTTCTGTTATAATGTATGGTACTTTAAACTTTTTAGATAATTTCATAGCAGTATACCCAGCCCATAATACACTATGTGCATGAATTATATCTGGTTTACCATATTTTTTAACATAATTTTTATATAATTTTTCAGCTTCATATATCCATTGTTTTGATTGCATTTTTTTAGTTTTAGGAAAAATATTCCAACTATATTCTCTAAATACATTTACATTTTCTTCGTAATTTTGTTTAATTTGAAAATGGTAATCTTTTATATGTTTTAATTTAAATTTAGAGAGCCATCTGGTTTCAGGATAAATTAATCCTACTTTAATTCCTTCTTTAGTTAATGCTTGAGCTTGTTCTTTAAAAAATATACCACTTAAAGGCATATCTTTAGTTGGATACCATGAAGGTATTATTAAAATATGAAGCTGTTTATTGTTCATTTATACCTAATCCTCTCTATAAAATTATTGATTTTTTAATAATTGATCCTCAGGAACATTTTTTAAAAATTTAGCTGGATTACCTGCAACAATAATTTTTTCATTTACATCTTCTGTTACTACACTCCCAGCCCCTACAAATCCATCTTCATAAATTATTTTTCCAGGAAGTATAGTTGCCTGTGCTCCTATTCTTCCACCTTTTTTTACTGTAATACCTTTAAAATGCTTATACCTTTCTTTTGAACGTGAAGCAAAATTATCATTAGAAGTTACTACCCCTGGAGCTATAAAAACATTGTCTTCTATAGTTGAATAGGCAGTAATATAGGCATTAGTTTCTATTTTGCAGTTATCTCCTATTTGTGTAAAATTTTCTACAGAAACTCCTCTTCCTATAATATTTTTATCTCCAATAATTACATTTTCACGTATTGTAGATAAATCTGCTATTAAGTTCTGCTTACCAATTTTACAACCTAAATATATAATTACCCCAGCTCCAATTAAACATTCATCTTTAATTACTGCAGGCTCAAGAATCTGCTCATTTTTTAATATACTGTTTACTGCTATCATAGGTTTTTTACCTATAACTGTATTATCATCTATTCGCACATTGTTTCCTATTTTAGTACCTTTATGAATTACAACATTATTCCCTATAATACAATTGTCACCTATAACAACTTCATCATCAATAACAACAAAATGTCCAAATTTAACATTACTGCCAATTGTAGATTTTTCAGATATAAAATTCATTTTAAACCCTCTTCTCAAATGATTAATTTTTATATTTAAATCATATCCAATGTTGAGAAACTTTCTATTGGAAATTTAACCGGAAGTCCAGTTTTTCTTGATTTATATGCTGCTAATATTATAGACATACCTTTTTTACCTTCTTCCCCATTGATTAAAGGTTCTCTATTTTCTTTAATAGCGTCTATCATATCTTTAAATAATGGAGTATGTCCAAAGCCATAAACTGTATCAGGGTCTCCTTCTTGAGCTTTTAAAATTTCATTTTCATCATCAAGCCCATCAGCAAATCTCCATGTTTCAATTTTATTTACAGCTAAGCCGCCTATGCAAACTGTACCATTCTCTCCAAAAATGCTTAATGTTTCTTCTAAATTTTTAGGATATACACAAGCACTACCTTCTACTATACCAATAGAACCATTTTTAAATCTTATAAGTATAGCTCCAAAATCTTCAGCTTCTATATCTCTTAAAAAAGTATCACTCATTGAATATACAGTATCAATTTCTCCACCCATCATCCATTGAAGCAAATCGATGTTATGAATACATTGATTCATTAATGTACCACCATCAAGCTTCCAAGTGCCTCTCCAAGGTGCTTGTTTATAATAATTCATGTTTCTATTCCACAATATTCTAGCAGTACCATTTACTAATTTCCCAAATCTATTGGATTCTATTGCTTCCCTTAATTTTTTAATTGGTTTATTAAATCTATTTTGATGACTTACACATAATTTTACATTATTCTTTTTAGCACATTCTATCATTTTATCAGCATCTTCTATTGAAAGTGCCATTGGTTTTTCTACTATAACATGCTTACCTTTATTCATACAATATATAGCTATTTCAGGATGATATCCACTTTCTGTAGCTATTGTTACAACATCTATGTTTTCTTTTTCAAGCATTTCTTTATAATCTGTATATACATTTACCGATTTTTCATTATTAATTTTACTTTCATATTCATTTTTCTTAGCTAAAGCATTTGCTTCTATAATATCACAAACAGAAACCAAAGAAGCTTCATCTTTGTTTTTAATTAATGCTTCTATATGCTTATAAGATATTCTTCCACAACCTATAATTGCAAATTTTAATTTTTCCATAATAAATCACACCTCTTAGTAATGATATTAGTACTGGTAATGGTAAGGATAAGCAAAATCTGCTTATCCTTTTATTATAATTTATAGTTTATTAATCTTATCTCTATTATTTTTAACATCCTTAGTAGCGTTTCTAGTATCATATAAAATTTTAGCTCTGTCAACAATCTCTTGATATGGATAGCAGCTATGATTTGTTGTTATTATAACTATGTCTGCATCATCTATAACATCTTCCCAATTAACTGATATATATTCTTTACCATTATGTTTAAAGTTTGGAATATATGGATCATTATATATTACTTCAGCACCATTTTTTTCAAGATGTTCTATAACTTTAAGTGTTGGTGATTCTCTCATATCGTCTATATCATTTTTATAAGCTGCCCCTAAAAGTAATACTTTTGAACCATTTAAAGCTTTCTTTTCCTTATTTAATAATTTCATTGCATTTTCTACAACAAATTCAGGCATATAGTCATTTATTTCTCCTGAAGTTTCTATAAGTCTTGTATGATAATCATATTCCTTTGCTTTCCAAGATAAATAAAATGGATCTAATGGAATACAATGTCCTCCTAACCCTGGACCTGGATAAAATGCCATAAATCCATATGGTTTTGTTTTAGCAGCTTCAATAACTTCCCAAACATCTATGTTCATCTTTTTGCAAAGAATAGCCATTTCATTAGCTAATGCAATATTTATGTTTCTAAAAGTATTTTCTAGAATTTTTTCCATTTCAGCTACTGCCGGAGATGAAACTTCCATAACATCACTTTCTAATACATTTCTATAAAGCATTGCAGCAACTTCTGTACACTCAGGAGTACATCCTCCAACTACTTTAGGAGTATTCTTTGTTTTAAATTGTTTATTACCTGGATCTACTCTTTCAGGAGAAAATGCTAAGAAAAAGTCTACACCACATTTTAATCCGCTTTCTTCTAAAATTGGCTTAAGTATTTCTTCTGTAGTCCCAGGATAAGTTGTACTTTCAAGCACAACTAACATTCCTTTATGTAAATATTTTGCCACACTTTTGGATGAATTAATTACATATGATAAATCCGGCTGTTTATATTTATCTAAAGGTGTTGGTACGCATATAGATACTGCATCAACTTCTCTAACAAAACTAAAATCAGTTGTTGCTCTTAATTTTTTAGATTTAACTAAATTTACAAGATCTTCATCAACTATATCTCCTATATAATTATGTCCTTCATTTACCATATCTACTTTTTTAGATTGAACATCAAAACCAATAACATCATAACCTGCTTTAGCCTTTTCTACTGCAAGAGGCAGACCAACATAGCCTAATCCTACTACACCAAGTTTTGCAGTTTTATTTTTTAGTTTTAATATAAGTTCTTCTTTTAAATCAGACATTTTAATAACCTCCTAAGTTACTTAATTAAATTTAGTAATCAGAATAAATGTTTTAGTAACTTTTTTATTTATAACTTTTTTATTTGTTTTATACATTAATATATTTTAACTCTTTTTAGTATAAGTTGGAACCTTTTTCTTCATTAATTCAAATACTTCTTCATCACTTTTATTTAGAACATTTTTAAATTCATCTATAGATTTTTCCAAAAAAGCAATGTCATATTCCATAGGCTTTTCAACAAATATTTTTTTGTGCTCAGTAGAAGTTAATGCTACTTCATCCATTAAAAGTTCTTCATATAACTTTTCACCAGGTCTTAGTCCTGTATATTCAATTTTTATATCTATATCAGGTCTTAGTCCAGAAAGTTTAATAAGGTCTCTTGCTAAATCAGCAATTTTTACTGGATCTCCCATATCTAAAACAAATATTTCTCCACCTTTTGCTATAGCTCCAGCCTGTATAACAAGTTGAGCTGCCTCAGGTATAGTCATAAAAAATCTTGTTATATCTTTATGAGTTACTGTAACCGGCCCCCCATGAGCTATCTGTTTTTTAAATAGAGGTATTACACTGCCGTTACTTCCAAGTACATTTCCAAATCTAACAGCTACATATTCAGTTTTACTAACTTTATCAAAAGCCTGTATCATAATTTCACAAAATCTTTTAGATGCACCCATAATATTAGTTGGATTAACTGCTTTATCAGTACTTATTTGAACAAATCTTTCAACTTCATATATATCACTGCATTTAACCACATTATAAGTACCTAATATGTTATTTTTTACTGCTTCTTTAGGATTTTCTTCCATTAAAGGAACATGTTTATGGGCTGCTGCATGAAATACAACATTAGGTCTATAAACTTCAAACACTTCTTTAATTCTTTCATAATCTCTTATAGATGCAATTATTACTTTTAAATCCATATTAGGATATAAATATTTAAGTTCCATTTGTAATTCATAAGCATTGTTTTCATATATATCAAGAATTATTAATTTTTTAGGATTAAATTTTGAAATTTGTCTGCAAAGCTCAGAACCAATAGAACCTCCGCCGCCTGTTACCAATATAGTTTTATTATTTATATATCTGTTTATATTTTCATTATCTAATTTTATAGGTTCTCTACCAAGCAAATCATCTATATTTACATCTCTTATTTTGCTTATATTTACATCTCCATGTATTATTTCATATATTCCTGGTATAATTTTTAATTTACATTTAGTTTCTTTACATATATTTAAAATTTTTCTCTGTTCTATTAAATTCATAGATGGTATTGCTAAAATTATTTCATCAACTTTTTTATCTTTACATATGTTTATTATAGAATTTCTTCCACCTAATACTTTTATTCCGTTAATTACTTTGCCAAACTTTGATTCATCATCATCTATTATTCCAACTATTTTGTAATTAAGTTCACTATGCTTTTTAATTTCTTTAATAAGCATAGCTCCCGCATCTCCTGCCCCTATAATCAAAACCCTTGATTTGTTTTTGTTTGAAAATTTTTTTATTTTATCTGCTTTATAATTTGCATTAGCTATTCTATATATTAATCTAATACCGCCAAATAAAATTATACATAAAAGCCAAAAAATTATATGGACAGTAAGAGGAAATCTATAATATTTATGGTTGAAAATTTTGTAATTAACCAAGTAACTATAAATTATAAATACAATATTAGAAAGAGTAGTAGAATAAATTATTGAAAGTATTTCTTCAAGAGAAGCATACTCCCATATGCTGTTATAAAGCTTAAAAATATAGTTAAAAACCATAAATATAAATGTTACAGGTATAAATGACAAAGCAAAAAACACAATATAATTTTTATCTACTTTAAAATCAAATCTAAGAAGCAAAGCTAAATATAAAGAAATAAAAATTATACAAATATCGTATATAACAAACTTATTTATTTTTTTCATTTAACCACATCCCTCAAACTAATAAATTTATGTAAAGATACTATTTAAAACAATATATGAATTATTTTCCATAAAATAATTATTAAATGCTTACTTTTACATTTTACCTTATTTTATTTTTTATTCAAGTAAAATATATAAAAAATTACAGGTCTTTTTAGTAAATTTGACTAAAGACCTGTAATTTTCTTACTTTTATTAATTATCATTATTTATTTCTTTATATAAATCTTTAAATAAAGGATTATCTTTTATTGTAAGCAAATATTCCATAAAAGGCTTTTTAAGATCTTCTCTTTTAAGTGCAAATTCAACAGTTGCCTCAAGAAAGCCTAATTTATCTCCTACATCATATCTTCTTCCTTCAAAGTTATATGCATACATAGCTTCGCTGTTTATTAAAGTTTTCAAAGCATCTGTTAGTTGAATTTCTCCACCTTTACCAGGAGCAGTGTTTTCCAAAACATCAAAAATCTGAGGCGTAATTATATATCTGCCTAATATTGCTATATTTGATGGAGCTTCTTCTATTTTAGGCTTTTCTATTAAATCTTTAATTTTATAAACTCTATCTTCTATATGCATTCCTTTAATAATTCCATATTTTGAAACTTCTTCTTTAGGAACCTCTTGAACTCCTATTATTGTTGTTTTATATTCTGTATAACAATCTATAAGCTGTTTTAGACATGGCACTTTACTATCTACTACATCATCCCCAAGCATTACAGCAAATGGTTCTTTACCAACAAAAGTTTTAGCACAATATATAGCATGGCCTAGTCCTTTAGGTTCTTTTTGTCTTATATAATGTATATTTACCATGTTAGATATATCTCTAACCATAGTTAATAATTCTTGTTTATTGTGGGCTTCAAGTTCTTGTTCTAATTCTACAGACTTATCAAAATGATCCTCTATAGCTCTTTTATTTCTTCCTGTAATTATAAGAATTTCTTCAATTCCTGATGCTACAGCTTCTTCAATTATATATTGTATAGTTGGTTTATCCACTATTGGAAGCATTTCTTTAGGCTGAGCCTTAGTTGCTGGTAAAAATCTAGTGCCTAAACCAGCTGCAGGTATTATAGCTTTTTTAACTTTCATTTGTAAAACTTCCTTTCTATATTAAACTTAATTATATACTATGATTTAAACCCTAATAAGTATATAAGTATAAATTAACTTTCATTATACAATTTGTTATGATTTTAAAAAATTACTGTTATATCAATATATAATGATTAATTTTCAATAAAACTACTTTTTGATATATTTTAAAATAATAATTTAAATTTTTAAAATTTGATTCAGACATTTAGTAAAATACTAATATTATCTTTCTATTTAAAATTCTTTTACTTATTTTCCTGATTACATATACTATTTTTATTTTAATAGATTTTCGACATAAAAACTTATATTATATATATTACCATATTTTGCAGATTTATATTATATATATTACCATATTTTGCAGATTTAATGTATATAAAAACATTACTATTATGAAATATTTATTTTCATAATCTTTTTTCATAATATGTAATTAAATATATATTTATAATATTTTTAAATTTATATATTTAAATATTTATAATATTTTTAAGCAATATTTGCAAACTATTAAATTACTTTTTTCACTTTTTTATATATCTAAAATATAGTATAATACTTAAAGATGTAAAAAAGAATAATATTATGGTAAAGGAAGGTATAAAATGGAAAATAAGAAAAAACATAGCAAAAAAAAGTCTAATAAAAAAAATAAAAAAATTCCTATAATTCTTTCTATATTTATTTTACTTGCATTAGTTGCTGCTGCTCTTGGAGGATATACTTTTACTCAATTAAATAAAATGAACACAGCTGATCTTTCTAAATCAAATGAAGATTTAGGTATTGATAGTGAAATTGAAAATTTAATTAATTCTCAAGATCCAAAAAACAATGTTATAAATATAGCACTTTTTGGATTAGACAGAAGAGATAAAAATGCTTCTAGCCGTTCTGATGCATTAATGATAGCAAGCATAGATAAAAATCATAAAAAAATTAAATTGTCTTCAATTATGAGAGATACTTATGTTGCAGTTCCTGGACATGGAAATAGAAAGATTACAGAAGCTTATGCCTTTGGCGGTCCTCAACTTACAATTAAAACATTAAATCAGAATTTTAAATTAAATATTAAAGATTATGTAGCTGTTGACTTTTTCGGTTTAGAAAAGATAATAGATTCTATAGGAGGGGTTCCTATTGATGTAAAAGAAAGTGAAATAAAATACATAAATGGCTATATGTCTGAAGTTGCAAATATTGAAGGTAAAAGTATTACCCCTATTAAAAAATCAGGTCTTCAAACTTTAAATGGAATGCAAGCTGTTGCCTATAGTAGAATACGATATGTAGGAACTGATTACGAAAGAACAGAAAGACAAAGAAAAGTTCTTACAGCAATGATAAAAAAAATACAATCTGCAGGAATAACAAAATATCCTTCTATGGTTAGTGATTTATTACCTTATACAGAAACAAGTATTTCTAAAATGGACATACTGTCTATAGGTACAGAAGTTTTAACTTCAGGAATAACTACTATAGATCAAGAAAGATTCCCTGTAGATGGTTATGGACAAGGAACAACTGTTAATGGTGCTTCTGTTATAAAAGCAGACATGCCTGCGACTATTGATCAAATTCATAAATATATTTTTGAAGATATAAAGCCTGTCCCAAAAAAGTAATACAATAAAAAAACAAAATATATAAATAATTTTATAAATATAAAAGCCTTGTAGATAGAAAAATATTTATCTCTACAAGGCTTTTATATATTAGATTGTAAAATGCCTATTTTACTATATTAATTTTTATTTTTTTCCATTTATAATTTTGTCTAATTCTATTACTATCTCATCTTTACTATTTAATTTTTTAGCTATATCTAAATGATTTTTTGCTTGATCCATATCACCTATATTTATATAACACATTATTAAATTTGTACATATTTCCACAGATTTAGTAGCCTCAAAAGCCTTTCTTAAATATTTTATAGCCGTTTCATAATCTTCAAGTGCAGCATAGTTTATACCAAGTTCATTTACTACTTCAACTAAAGCATTGTCTAACCCTAAAGCTTCATTAAGATAATATATTGCTTTTTCAAAATTTTCAAGAATTCTATATCCTACAGCAATATAATAATACAAAGAAGCATTATCTCCATATTCATCTAAAAGAGGAATAAGAAGCTTTAAAGCTTTATTTGCATCTTCATATAAAAGTTCTTTTCCTTTTTCAAAGTTTATTATATTATTTAAAGAATGAATAAACTCTGAAATTTCTTCTGTTTTTTTGCCTCCTTTAGATAGATAAGTATTTATAGAAACAAGTGCAAATTCATAATTACCTTCATCTCTTTTAATTATAGCTTCATATAAATATGGTAGTGGACTATTACCCACTATTTTAGCTTTATCAATTATATAAAGTTCTTCATCTTTAAAATTTTTATCCTTTTGTCTTATAACATCAGCTAAAGTAAGAAGTTTATCATAATTTTCTTCATTTTCTTCTACTTTAACTAGTCCATTTAAAAATATAAAAGCCTCTTCATAAAATTCTTTTTTTACTTCATTAAATATAATGCTTTTTATAAATGAAATACTATTTTGTATATTAGAAAGCATTTTTACATAATAGTCTGCATATCTAAAATGTTCATCAATACCTAAAACATAAAACATGCCTTCTATAAAAAATGTTATTGGTATTTCATCTAAAGATTTTCCATTTTTAATATCTTCAATAATCTTATTTGATTTTATAGGCATATAAATATCTTCATTTAAATATATATTAAATATTTTCATTAAAGTTTCTTTTTTTATATCTAAAAATAATATATTATTAAGTTTTTCTGAAAAATAAACTTTCCCTTCCATTTTATCACCTTCCAATCTAAAATTATAAGAGTGAACCTTAAAGGCTCACTCTTATAATTTTAGCAGTTAAAAGCATTATTTACTATAGTCATTATATTATTTTTAAATTTTTCTACTTTATTATCTGCATCTTCTAAGCTATTTCCTATACATGAAACATATATTTTCATCTTAGGTTCAGTCCCAGATGGCCTTACCACAAACCACGAACCATCTTCTAATATAAATTTAAGCACATTTGATTTTGGAAGATTTATCTCTTTTTCTCTATTATTTATTAAATCCTTTTCTACACTTAATTTATAGTCCATCTTCTTTATTATTTTAACATTATCTATAGAATCTTTCATTGAATTTCTTAAATATTCCAAAGCCTTTGATATTTTTTCCTGGCCTTCTTTACCTTCAAGCTCTATAGATATTAAACTTTCTTTATAAAAACCATATTTTTCATAAAGTTCCATTAAAGCATCATAAAGACTCATACCTTTAGTTTTATAATATAAGCTCATCTCACTTATAAGTACTGATGCAATAACTGCATCTTTATCTCTTACAAAGTCGCCAGCTAAATACCCATAACTTTCTTCAAAACCAAACAAATATGTATTACTATGAGTTTCTTCAAATTCTTTAATTTTTTCTCCTATATATTTAAATCCTGTAAGAACGTTTATAATTTTTACACCAAAATCTTCTGCTATTTTTGCAGCCATTTCAGTAGTAACTATAGTTTTTATAATTGCTCCATTTTCAGGAAGATTATTTGTTTCTTTAAGAGAAGAAATTATATAATGAGTTAAAAGAACTCCTGTTTGATTACCTGTAAGTACTTTGTACTCTCCTTTATTATCTTTTACTACAACTCCAATTCTATCACAATCAGGATCTGTACCAAAAATTATATCTGGTTGTACTTTTTCAGCCATTGAAAGAGCTAATTTAAATACTTTAGGATCTTCTGGATTAGGATAAGCTGCTGTTGGAAATGTACCATCTGGAAGTTCCTGCTCTTTAACAACAAATACATTTTCATATCCTAATTCTTTTAAAGCTCTTCTTACTGGTATATTACCAGAACCATGAATAGGAGTATATATTATTTTTAAATCCTTTGCTTTTTCTTTGATAAGTTCTTTTCTTATTGTAAGGCTTTTTACTTTATCTATATAACTTTTATCTATCTCTTCCCCTATTATATTCAAAAGTCCTTTGCTTTTTGCTTCTTCTATAGATATTTTTTTTACTTGAGAAAAATCTGATACTTCTGAAATAAATGATAGTATATCAGAAGCTGATTTATCAGTAACTTGTCCACCATCTTCTCCATATACCTTATATCCATTATATTGTTTTGGATTATGAGACGCTGTAATAACTATTCCTGCCTTAGATTTTAAAGCTCTTACAGTATAAGAAAGCATAGGCGTAGGTCTTAATGATTCAAATAAATTAACTTTAATATTATTAGCACAAAGTACTGAAGCTGCAGTTTCTGCAAATTCCTTTGACATTATTCTTGAATCATAAGCAATACTTACAGAAATATCGTTTTTATTATATGTATTTAAAAGATATTGTGCCAATCCTTGTGTTGCTTTCCCTACGGTATATATGTTCATTCTGTTGCTTCCAGCACCAATTACACCTCTAAGCCCTCCTGTACCGAATTCTAATTCCTTATAAAATCTGTCCTCCAATTCTTTTTCATCTTTTATAGACTTAAGCTCTTCTTTAGTTGCATCGTCTATTTCATTAGAATTAATCCATAAGTTATACCTTTCTTTATATGTCATAATTTCCCTCCTAAAATTATATAATGAACATTTTTATTATACTATAAAATCGTGGAAATAAAATACATTTTTTTATATATTATTAATTTTTTATATTTATTCTTAATACGGGCGATTTTTCATTACATCTATTATAAAATTTAATTGTGCCAAACTTAAGTTATTTTTATATTTATAAGGTACTTTTTCAAACTATAATAGAGGTAAGTTTTTAATTAACTCTATTGTAAAAATATGTGTAAATAAACTTATACTGTGCAAAGAAACTTTAATATCAAAATAGGCACAAATCAAAGTGCTTTCGTTAGACTCACTAAAGCTTAACAAAAACACTTAATTTGTGCCTAATAATATTTAATTTATAATTATTTATACATTAAATATTATTTATAAATATTTATAAATATTTATAAATTTTATATAAATGTTGATATTTTAATACTCTAAAATCCTATAAATTAGTTTATAAAATTTTTATTTAGTTTCAAATTACAAATTGCATTTTATGCATTTGAACTACTTGAAACATTTGGAGTATCTTTTATTATTACGCTTGTATTTCCATCAACTACTGTGCCTATAACTGTATTGGGATTATCTATAAATGTAATTTCATCAGACACTTCTATATCCATTAATCTATATGTATCACCAAATTTTAAATTTGAAATATCTGCATTAATAGTTTTAGGCATATTAGAAGCAGCGCATTGTACTTTAACTTTGTTACGTTCTTTTTGAAAAATTTTACCATCTTTTATTATATTGTCTTCTCCAATAAAAGAAATAGGAATTTCTGTAACAATTATAGAATTACTATTTAATGATTCTAAATCTATATGCATTAATTTTCTATTTACTGGATCTTTTTGTACTTCTTTTATTAATGCTTTATGCTCTTGACCATCTATGTTTACAGTGATTACACCATGTTCACCACTATTTTCTATTTCTTTTGAAATTTCCATCTCAGCAATTTCAAATAATAAATTAGACATATTTTTCCCATAAAGTACTCCTGGTACTTTACCATTTCTTCTTTCTTTTTTGGCTTCATGATTACTCTTTTTTTCTCTTTTTACAGCATTTAAAATCTCCATTTTTATCCCTCCTACTTCTTCTATTATTGCCATTATTTAATATTTATATACATTGCATATTATGAGAATAATACTAAATAAAAGCTTTTATAATAAAATATTTATAATATATTGTATTTAATATTGCATTTAAAAACTCTATATCCTATAATAATGTTGTTTTACATATATATAAATTTATTATTTTTTAAATTTAGCAGCGTACTTTATGAAAGAAGGTGTTTTTTTTAGTGTATAAATTGGATCAAAATCAAACTCCTCTTTTTGATGCCCTTTTAGAATATGTTAATAGAGATACTATACCTTTTCACGTACCAGGTCATAAAAACGGTAGAGGTATGGATGAAGAATTTAAAAATTTTATAGGTGAGAATCCTTTTAAAATTGATGTAACAGTATTTAAACTTGTAGACAGCCTTCATCATCCAACAGGCCCTATAAAAAAAGCACAGGAATTAGCCGCAGATGCATATGGCTGTGAAGCTTCTTTCTTTTCTATACACGGTACTTCAGGAGCAATTCAAGCTATGATAATGTCTGTTGTAAGTGATGGGGATAAAATTATTATACCTAGAAATGTTCATAAATCTGTTACTGCTGGCATTATTTTAAGTGGTGCAATACCTGTTTATATGCAGCCAGAATTAGATAAAAGAGTAGGTATAGCTCATGGAGTTTCCCCAGAAACTGTAGAAGAAACTTTAAGACAAAACCCTGATGCAAAAGCAGTACTTATAATAAATCCTACTTATTATGGTGTTTCCACAAATATAAAAAAAATAGCAGATATAGTTCACAGCTATGATATTCCTCTTATAGTAGATGAAGCTCATGGTCCTCATCTTGGTTTTAACGATAAATTGCCTATGTCTGCCATAGAAGCTGGTGCAGATATATGTGCTCAAAGCACTCATAAAATAATAGGAGCATTAACTCAATGTTCTTTGCTTCAAGTAAATTCAAAAAGAATAGATAAAGAGAGAGTTCAACAAGTTTTAAATTTACTTCAAACTACATCACCTTCTTACATACTTATGGCATCTTTAGATTGTGCAAGAAGACAAATTGCACTTTATGGAAAAGAATTATTAGATAAAACTATAGAATTATGTAATTATACAAGAAGAGAAATTAATAAAATACCTGGTTTTTATTGTTTCGGTGAAGAAATTTTAGGAAGCCTTGGAGCTTATTCATTAGATCCTACAAAAATAACTATAACCTGTCGTGACTTAGGAATTACTGGTTATGACTTGGATATGATTTTATCCAATAAATATCATATACAGATGGAACTTTCAGACCTTTATAATGTTCTTGCTGTCGGTTCTTTTGGTGATACTGAAGAAAATATGGAAAAACTTCTTAATGCGTTAAGAGAGATAAGTTTAGAATATTATGGTAAAGGTAATAAAAAATCAGATTTTATAGATATACCAAGCATACCTCAATCTGTTCAAAAACCTAGAGAAGCTTTTAATAGTGAAAAAAAGTCTATTCTTTTAAAAGATAGTATAGGCATGATAAGTGGAGAATTTTTAATGGCTTATCCTCCTGGAATTCCTGTTTTATGCCCAGGAGAAATAATAACAAAAGAAATAGTAGACTATGTAGAAAATCTTAAAAACGCTGGATTATATGTTCAAGGTACAGAAGATCCTAAGGTTGAATATATTAAAGTTGTAATACCTAATTAAATATTTTATATAAAAAGAGTACAAATTAAAATTGAGTATAAAATACTCAATCTTAATTTGTACTCTTTTGTTTTTTATGTGAAACTTATATTATGATTATATAAAAAAGTCTTTTTATTAAATATTGACTACTATATATAAATGATGTAATAAAAACTTAGAAACACTATAATTAGAAACACTATAAATTGTATAACAGAAATTAATTTACAGCTTGTTTTAAGTTAATCATATAGTTAAATTTTATTAATATTAAATTTAACTATATGATTAACTTATAGCTAAATACTTCATCTTTTTTACAATATATTAAATACTTATTTAAATATAATTTATATTCTTATATTTTTTATTCTATTATCTATCTTTTCATTATTCATATCACTTAAAAATTTTAAATATTGTGAGTTTGTCATATAAAGTACATTTTTATAAGTTTTTATAATTTTAATATAATAAGATAATTCATAGCTAACTTTCATAAGTGAAGAAACTATATCTTTATTAAATCTAAATGGAATCTTCTTTTTTTTCTTTTCAGCCATTTTCTTTACATAATCTAAATAATTTTCTAAAGTAGATATTAATTTTACTTTTTCAAAATTAAGCTTTAATATTTCTTCATATAAAGGATATAATATTTGAATTTTTTCTTTATTAAAAGGTTTATATTGCATTTGATTAACTAAATCTGAAATTTTTTCTACAGCTTCATTTATCTTTAATCTAAGTTCTAGAAGTTTTATTGAAACATTTTTAATATTTTCTGTATTTTCTACACCTTGACTTTTTAAAAAGTCTAATCCTTTTATTATGTCTTTAATATCCTCATTTGTTCTTTCTAATCCTTCCATATTTAAAAGTGCAGATATAAAGCCATAAGTTTTATCTTCACTATAAAAAAGTTCATAATAATGTCCTAATTTAGCAAGTTCATTTTGTATATTTTTAGAGTGTACAAAATTATTGTATTCATCTACATACAAAAATCCTGTCTTTTCATTTTTGAAAAAAGTTTTTTTGAAAAATATAATTTCTTTATAAATTTTATCATTAAGTTCTAAACTTCCAGAAACTTTGCAAATTTCATTTTTATTTAAATATTTTTCTAATAAAATCATCATTTCTTTAGATGGTTCTTCGTATACAGGCATATTTATCTCCTTTATTTTTTATTATAATTTCATTTCTTTGTATTCATCTTCTGTATAAACATTTATACCATTTCTTATAAGAAGTTCCGCTGTTACTCCGTTTCCTTTTATCTTTTTTCCAGAAAAACTTCCATCATAAATTTCACCTTTACCACAAGAAGGACTTTTAGATTTTAAAATAGCAATTTTTGAATTAAGCTCTTTTGCAATTTTTAACGTTTCTTTTGCACCTTTAATAAATTTATCTGTTCCATCATCTCCATTTACACTTATAACTTTACATTTTCCATCTAATACACAAGCTCCACTACCACCAAAAATTTCATGAGGAGGTCTTGGTGTCGGAAGTCCTCCAAGCTGTTCTGGACAAACTAATAGAGCTTTACCTTCTTTTAAAAGTTTTACTATTTTTTCATCTAAATTGTTTTTACCATCATAACGAGTATTAATACCACATAAACAAGCACTTATAATAATCATTTTAGTTCCACCACCGTAACTCCACTGCCACCTTCACCATAACTTCCAAGTCTATAACTTTTTACATGTGGATGTTTTTTAAGCATTTCATTTATAACCTGTCTTAATACACCTGTACCTTTACCATGAACAACAGTAACTTCAGTAAGGCCTGCTCTATATGCATCATCTAAATATTTATCAGTAGTATATAAAGCTTCCTCTGAATCCATTCCTCTTAAATCAACAGAAGAAGGTACTGATTTTAAATTTAAATTTACTTCTCTTTTTTTTATCTGTTTTTTTTCTTCTTTTGAGATTTTAGATGCTCTTAAATCTTTTAATTTTACAGTAATTTTCATAATTCCTGCTTGAACCTGAAGTTCACCTTTATTATCAGGCTTAGATAAAACAATGACATTTTGATTTAAAGAAGGTAAAAATACTTCTTCACCTTCCTTAACTTCTTTTAATGCCTCTCCATTTTCATCATTTGTATCATTTATAAAATCTTCAACATTTTCTAATTTATTTTTAAGTTTTTTTCTTTCTTCCTCTAATTTTTGTCTTACTTCTGAAGAATACCCCATTTTTTCAAGTTCTCTTATATTTTTAAGTATAGTATCGGCTTCTTCTTTTGCATCTTTAATAAGTCTTTTAGCCTCTCTTTGAGCATTTATTATAGCATTTTCTCTAGTTTTTTGTAAATTAAAAAGTTTTTCTTCATATTTTTCTTTTATTTTAGCTGCCTCAATTTTTAAATTTTCAGCTATTCTAGCATCATTTTCAGCCTTAATGCTTTTTTCTTGAAGACTTTGTATAAGTTCTTCAAATTTTAAAGTATCACTAGATATTTTTTCTCTTGCATCATTAATTATATACTCTGGAAGTCCAAGCCTTTTTGATATTTCAAAAGCATTTGATTTCCCTGGAATACCAATAAGAAGTCTATATGTAGGCTTTAAAGTTTCAACATCAAATTCTACTGAAGCATTTTCAACTCCAAAGGTTTTAAGTGCATATCCTTTAAGCTCACTATAATGCGTTGTAGCTACAATTTTAGTACCTCTTTTCCTTAAATGTTCAAGAATAGCTATAGCTAATGCTGCTCCTTCTGTTGGATCAGTTCCTGCTCCAAGTTCATCAAAAAGTACTAATGAATTTTTATCTGCTTTATTTATTATATTTACTATATTAGTCATATGAGAAGAAAATGTAGAAAGGCTTTGTTCTATGCTTTGTTCATCTCCTATATCAGCAAAAATTTCATTAAAAAAACTTACTGTAGAATTTTCACGAGCAGGTATCATTATACCACTAAGTGCCATAAGATGAAGAAGTCCTACAGTCTTTAAAGTTACAGTTTTCCCTCCTGTATTAGGTCCTGTTATTACAAGAGATGTAAACTCTCTTCCTAAATAAATACTTATAGGCACAACTTTTTTAGAATCAATAAGCGGATGTCTTCCCTCTATAATATCTATAATTCCATTATCATTTACATTTGGACAAGTACAATTATAACTACTTGCAAATTTAGCTTTGGCAAATATAAAGTCTAATTCCCATACTATATTTGCATTATTTTTAACTGCAATTATATTTTCATAAACTTTTGAAGAAAGTTCAGAAAGTATTCTCTCTATTTCAGCTTTTTCTTTAAGCATAAGCTCTTTAATTTCATTATTTAAATTTACTAAACTTATAGGCTCTATAAAAAAAGTAGATCCTGAAGAGCTTTGATCGTGTATAAGTCCTTGTACTGAACCTTTATATTCAGCTTTTACAGGAAGTACATATCTTTCTCCCCTTATAGTATATATATTATCCTGCAAAAATTTAGAATTAGTTCTTATTAAAGAATTTAATTTATCTTTTATAGAAACATTTTTGTCTTTTAAAGATTTTCTTATATTATAAAGAGTAGTACTTGCCTTATCAGAAATTTCCTCATCACTTACTATAGCAAAAAAAATATCATCTTCTAATTTTTTTAAAGGTATAATACCTTCACATATATCCTCAATGACTTTAAAAGATTCTTCTTCTTCATTATGACTTATATATTCTTTAAATCTTCTTGCACAACGAAGCATATTTGCAATTTTTAAAAGCTGCCCAGGCATAAGATCAGATGCTTTTTCCGCCATTTTTATTCCTTCTCTTACATCATATAGACCTTCAAAAGGAGGATTTCCTTTTTTAGTTAAAAGCTCTAACGCTTCTTTAGTTTCTTCTAAATGTTTTGAAACCTCATAAATATTATCATAAGGAGATAAATTTTCTATTATATCTTTACCTGCAGCTGTTACAGTATAATTTTTTATTATATCTTTTATTTTATAATATTCTAAAATTTTTAAAGCCTTTTCGTTCAATCTATTCAACTCCTCTTTTAAAATGCCCTCTAGTAAAGTTTTTATAGTCATAAGGCCATTTGCTTTCTTTAAAAGCATTTAAAATTTTTAAAGTTTCTTCATAATTTTCATCAATAAAATCTAATCTAAAAGAATTTATATTCATGTTATTAATTTCATCTAAGTTAGGTATTAAATTTGTAGAAACACTATTGTATATATAGCTTCTGCAGAATTTATCAGTTTTTAAAATAAATTCCTCACCTTTTCTATCTTTTAGTACATAGTTTCCATATTCACAATTTTCTTTACAATTAACATTACTGCATTTGCCCCCTAAAATACTTCCAACAGGGCAATATTCACTTACCATAAGTTCTTCTTTTCCATATATTTTCATTTGAATTTTTGATATTGTATTTTTAACAATTTCTATTATTTCTCTTTTGTTTAATTCTACACTTAAACAAACTTCATTTAAAAATTTTTCATAAAATAAAACTGAATAGCTGTTAAAAATATTAAGCTTATAATCTCCTATTATAGAAAGAGTAGAATTAAATTTATTAATTATACCTAAATTAGAAGTTACTATTCCCTTAATATACGGCAATGATTTCTCTATTATACTGCAAATATAGTTAAATTCTTCTTTTATTATATTTGGTATCTTTAAATAAATTTTATCATAATTTAAAAGCTTTATATCCTCTAAATTTAAATTGTTTTGCTTTTTAAAAATATCAACAACTAAAACTCCATTTATATTACTATCTATAAAAGCTTTTATCTGTTCAGTATTATTTACTATAACAAATACTTCTTTTGATTTTTTAGCATTTGTAGTTATATTTTTATTAGCTAAATAACTTGTATTAAAATTTAACTTTCTTTTACTTTTGCCAATTATATAATTTTGTATTTTTTCTATAAGTTCTCTTCTTACAAAATTTATTGAAGATAAAGGTAAAAATCCTTCTTCAAAAAATTCAAATTGTATGTTTTCAAACTTAAAAGGAGTGTCTTTGCTTTTTTGAAGATTTTCTTTAATCTTATCTATATCTAACGGTTTTTTAATTGCACTTTGAACTATATCTCCATATTCAATAAATTCTTTACCTTCATAAGTAGTTTTAATAACAAGTCTTTCTCCTTTTTTAAAAATTACATTAAGGCTTAAAGATATTTTTCTTTCAAATATATCTTTATAATAATTTTCTAAATATTTTAAAAGCAATATATCAGAAGTTTTAAAAATAATATCTCCATTTTTATATTTTAATGGTAAAAGCTTGACTAAATCACCTTTAAAAGCTTTTTCTACCTCTTCTCCATTTTTTATTATTTTAGATAAAGTAAATCCTTCTTCTTTAACTCTTATTCCATCACCTATTGAAATATCCTCTTTAAGTTTTACTAAAGAATTTTTAATTGCCTCTCCAATTTCTATACCTGTATTTTTAGGAAATTTATAAGCCATCATATCTTTGCCTTTGTTCCCAAAAAGATAAGCTTTTGAAAATCCTTCTCTATTAAAAAGTTTTAAAAGCTTTTTATTTTCATTTTCAAAATCAAAAGCTGTGTTATTATAAATGCTGTCAATAGCTTTTCTATATAAGCTTACAACTCCAGCTACATATTCTGGTCTTTTCATCCTTCCTTCTATTTTTAAAGAGGCTGCTCCACTATTTATTATTTTTTTAATATCAGAAAGTGTACAAATATCTTTAGGACTTAAAATATAGGCAGAACTTTCTCTTAAATTATTTTTATCTATCAAAGTATAATAAAGCCTGCATGGCTGTGCACATCTTCCTCTATTTCCGCTTCTTCCACCTATTATACTGCTCATAAGACATTGACCTGAATAACATATACATAGTGCTCCGTGTATAAATATTTCAGTTTCTATTCCTAAATCTTTAGAAATATGTATTATTTCTTCTAAAGAAAGCTCTCTTGAAAGTACTATCCTTTTAAATCCTAAGTTTTTTAAAAATAGTGCTCCCTCTCCATTATGAACTGTCATTTGAGTAGAAGCATGTATTTCAAAATCCGGGAGATTTTTTCTAATAATATAAGCTAAACCTGTATCTTGTATAATTAAAGCATCTACACCAATTTTATATAAAAAACAAGTATAATCTAATGCTTCCTTAATTTCACTTTCTTTTAAAAGTGTATTTAAAGTTACATAAACTTTAACACCATATAAATGACAATAATCAACTGCTTTTATAATATCTTCTTCATCAAAATTAGACGCATAAGCTCTTGCAGAAAATTTATTTCCTCCTAAGTAAACTGCATCTGCTCCACCTTGTACTGCTGCATATAAACTTTCCATATTCCCTGCTGGAGCTAATAGTTCTATATTTTTCATATTCATCTCTCCAATATATTCTCACTTAAAAATATTCTATCCCTTATTATACAATAGTTTTTAAAATTTAAAAGCATTATTTTAAAAGTAAAAAACTATATAGAATACATTTATACTTTATATTTTTTAGAATTATAATTATAAAAAATATAGTAAAAAACGAGATAGGATATACATACATCCCTCTCGTTTTAATTTTAAGAATTTAATATTTTATTATAACTTTTATATAATTTTTCTATACAATTAGACCAATTATAATTATTTAAAACATGATTTTTAAGCTTAATTTTCTTTTTTTGCTTTAGACCTTCTTCTAATACTTTTAAAATGTTTTCATATTCATAAGGATTTACATAAAGAGCCATATCTTTAAAATATTCTTCTGCACTTCCCTCCATTGTAGATATTATATTGCATCCACTTGCAGCAGCTTCTAATGAAGATAATCCTGGCATTTCCATAAAACTTGGAAGTACATGAATTTTAGAAAACCTATAAGCGTTATATATATGATAACTATCTACAAAGCCAAGATAAACAACATTTTTATATTTCATACATTCATTAAAATACGAAGTATCATTTATATTTCCAATAAGTACAAGTTTTACTCCTAACTTATTGCAAGCTTTAGCTAAGGCAAGCTGATTTTTTTGGGGTGTTATTCTTGCTACAGAAAGTACATAGTCTTCTAAATTATATCTTCCCTTTAAGTTATAAAGAGGAGTTTCATCATTTTCTACTTCAACACCATGAGGTATTATACTGCAAGGTAATTCAATATTAAAATCATTTCTAAGCATATTTTCTTCTATTTTACTGTTTGGATAAATAAGTTTACAGCCTTTTAATATTTCTTCCCTATAAAGTCTGCATCTTTCCCAAAGTTTTATATTTTCTACTTGATTTTTATATATATAGTACTTTTTTAAATTACCATATATAGGTGTTATAACAATATTTTTCTTTTGTTTATGAGCTTGTTTATAATATTTATATGTCTCTCCCATTCTAGTTAAATTAAAAAGATGTACTATGTCATAATCTGAATAATCTGTTATATAGCCGTCATTAATATAAACTTCTACTCCCAATTTTTTTAAATATTTATATGTCATAATAACTATTTTAGAATCACCAGCAAAGCTTTTTATATAGTCTCCTCTTACGCAAAGTAAAACTTTCATAACTCCTAATCCCCCTAAAATTCCGTCGTAATTATCTTTTTAGAATATACCTATGCTGCAAATAAAAATAATATCACGATTTTATATAAATAAAAGATAATATTATAAACACATTTTAATATACCTTCATATATTATAATCATGAAGATAATTTATGTCTTAATTAAAATATATTTTTTTCCCTTTTAAATGGAGGTTAGTATTATGAAAAATAGCATAAGCTTATGCATGATAGTAAAAGATGAAGAAGAATACCTTCCAAGGTGCTTAAAAAGTATCAAAGATATTGTAGATGAAATTATTATTGTAGATACAGGCTCTAAAGATAAAACTGTAGAAATTGCCAAAAGTTTTGGTGCCAATGTTTACTATTTTAAGTGGACTAATAATTTTAGTGAAGCTAGAAATGAATCATTAAAATATGCTACAAAAGATTGGATATTAATTTTAGATGCAGATGATGAAGTATATTCTGAAGATCAAAAAAATTTAAAATCCTTATTAGATAGTTCATTGGATGAAAATATAATTTACTATTTTCAAACAATAAATTATTGCGGAGATGTAATTGATGATAATTTTACAACTATGAATTTAAATCCAAGATTATTCAAAAATAATAAAGGTATTCATTATGAAGGAGAGGTTCATAATCAATTATCTTATCCAGAAAATATTCAACATGCAATTTGTGATTTCATAAAAATTCACCATTATGGATATATGAATAAAGTTATAAAAAATAAAGATAAAAAAAATAGAACAATTACCCTTTTAAAAAATCAATTAGAAAAAAATCCTGATGAACCTTTTGCTAATTTTAATTTAGGAACTGAATATGCTGGATTAAATGATTATAAAAATGCTTTAAAACACTTTTATAAATCTTATGAAAAATTTGATCCTCAAAATGGATATAGTTTTTTACTAATATTAAGAATAGTTATAGCCAATTATCAATTAAAAGATTTTGATAATGCTTTAAAATTTATAAATATTGGTATTGAATATTATCCTGATTTTACTGATTTATATTTTTTTAAATCTCTTATATTTAAAGATTTAGATATGCCCATACTTCAAATAAAAGCTTTAAAAAAATGCGTTGAATTAGGGGAAGCACCTCCTCAATTAAGATGTTACTATGGTACAGGAAGTTTTAAAGCATACTATGAACTTGGCAATGCATATTTTAATCTTAAAGATTATGATACTGCTTACAATTATTACATTGAAACAATGAAATCAAAAAATGATTTTATTACTCCATTATATAATATTGCTCATATATTAAAAATTAGAAATACTCCATTAGAAGATTTTAAAAAAATTATGGAAGATTTTTTACCCGATTCTCTTAATTCAAAATTAATACTGATAAACTTATTTTTTAATGAAGATTATTATGATACAGCATTAGAATACATTGAAAAATATGAACAATATTCAACAATTACAGAAAATTTAAATTTTATAAAAGCCAAATGTCTTTTAATGACAGGTAAATTTAATGAATGCATTTGCTTAAATAATGTAGAAGAAAATAATTCTTATTATGTACCTCTTTCTATGTATAAAGTTATAAGCAATATATTAATTAATAATTATAATGGAGCATTATCTATATTAAATAATTTTAAAGAAGATAATTTATCAAACCATGATAAAAAGCATTTTAAAGTGTATTCTCAGCTTTTAAAGCTGTTTACTAAAGAAGCTTTATTAGATATATCTAATGAAGAAAATGAATCAGAATATCTTAATATTATTTTGGAAATTTTAGAAATTTTACTTGTAAATAATAAATTCAATGAATTTAAAATAGCTGTAAATTTATTAAATTTAATAAATAATAAATTTATATTGCTCGCTTTTGGGAAACTTTATTATAAATATGGATATATTGAACATTCAAAAAATGAATTAATAAGATCAATAAAAGAATTTGAAGTATATGATAAAGAATCTTTAAAAATTTTAATGAATTAATAAATACTAAATTAGATTATTATATTCTTAGAGCCTGCAAAAAATTTTGTGTAAACTGAATAAAAAGCACTCTTTCTTGGCAAGAATTTGGATAGATAATATACCAAATATTTACAAGAAGGAGTGTTTTTTATGTCGAATATTTCTAAAGAAATTTTAAGAAATTATGTTAATGAGCAGAACTTTAAAAGTCCTAATGATGTTTTAGCTGCTATGAAAGAATTATTTAAAGAGGTACTGCAAGAAGCATTAGAAGCAGAAATGGATACACAGCTTGGATATGACAAGTATGATGTTACTGAAAAACAAACCTCAAATAGTAGAAATGGATACTCAAAGAAAAC
>NZ_FUYD01000010.1:0-77643 GCF_900167505.1 Clostridium sp. USBA 49 | reverse complement strand
AGGTTTACCGCTTTTGGTTCTACCAGAAACGGATAAAAACGGATAGTTAAGAACCATCCGTTTCTGTATAGAACACTAATAACCGCTCAGGTTGCTCCTCAGCATTGCCTTATCCTGTTAATTAGCAATGTATATTATTGCCTAAATTTGGTTATAATATACATTGTAATACAGGTTAAGCAGTTGAGATTATTGACTTTAAATTACATTATTTTACAAATAATTTATCCTTAAATTACTTGTCGAAAGAAAGAGAATACACAAAATTATTTACACCCCCTAATAAACTTTTTTTCATCTTGATTTTAATATTGTATTTTTTATTCTTTGAATAAATTATAAATAGCCAATAGTAACCTTTTAATAGTTTTACTATTGGCTATTTAATTAGATAAATATAAAGATACTATTATATAAATTTTAAAATCCATCTATATCCCAAAAAGTAAATAATTCTTCATCTTGCATTTTATTAATATTATTAAAAATTTGAATAAAATCTTTAGTATTTTCTATTTTAATACCTTTAAATTCAAAAGGATTAATAACATTAATCATTAAACCCATTTCTTTAATTACTTCTTCAATTTTTAATTCAGATTTTATAATTTTTGGATAAATTACCTTACACTCCTCTTCACCTTCTAAATAAACTATTTTAGATAATAATTCTTTGAATATACTTTTAGAGTGTAATAATTCTCCAAATTCTCTTATTTTAATAACATTATTGTTTTTTTCAAAATCAATATAAGAAATAATTTTATTATTATCCTCTACAATATAAAAATTTTTAGCCTCATTTTTAACCCAATTTTCCCAATAATATTTTTCATTACGTACTAATGTACCATTAAGTTTTTTAGAATAATTATTATAAATAGAAATAATTTCAGTAATATCAGTTTCAAAATTTATTGGTCTTATTTTAAACTTAAAATTATTGTTTCCTTTTACATTTGATGCATTAAAATATCTTGGTATATTATCCCATCCCAGCCTATTATAATAACCAAATTTATTTTGTGCCGCCCCAAGTATAGAAACATTTATGCCCATATTTTTCATTTTTTCTATAGCTATCTCAAGCAACTTTGTGGACAACCCCTGACTTCTATATTCACTCTTAGTACTTACCTCTCCTATTCCTCCCATTGAAACTTCTTTACTATTTAAATATATTTTTCTATTAAAAATTCTAACTGTACTTGCTATTTTATTATCATCCATACAAACTAATATAGTATCTAAATCTCTCCATGGATCATTATTATAATGATTTACAAAATATTGTCTATATTCTCTACTATATATTCCTTCATTAAAAACATACATACAGTGATCAAACCATTTTTCCAACTCATCATTTTTTAATGTTCTAAATTCTATCATAATATTTATATTTCTCCTCACAGTCTATATAATCTTTATATATATTTAATTAATTCTACTTAAAAATATTTTTATTAATAATTTTATAGTTTATATATTTACTTATTTATTATTTTTTCTAAAAATTCCTTTCCATATAAGATATCTTTTACTTGCTCTTCTCCACTTATTTCTCTTTCAATAGTCAAAGCTCCACTATATCCTATAGATTTAAGCTTGTAAATCAAGGCTTCAAAATTTACTCTACCTTTCCCTAATGGTTTTTCTTCACCTAAATATTTTCCATTAATAGGATATTCGCCATCTTTAGCATGTACTCCTCTAATATATTTGCCTAAAATATCTATGGCATCTATAGGATTTGCTTTGCCATATAAAAGTAGATTAGCTGGATCTAAATTAACGCCAATATTGTTTAATTTTGTATCTTCAATTAATCTTTTCAATGTTATTGGAGTTTCTTGTCCCGTTTCAAATAAAAAATATTGATTATTGCTTTCACAATGGTTAGCAACAAATTTTACTGCTTCTAAAACTCCTTTGTAATCTCTATCATTTGGATTTTCTGGTATAAACCCAACATGCGTTACTATATCACTCACACCTAATTGTTTAGCAAAATCTGAACCTTTTATTAATGTTTCCATTCTTGAAAATCTATAAGCTTGCGGTACTAGCCCTAAAGTATCTGGTCCACTATAAAAATCCCAAACTTTTGGTCCCTGCCACCCACACCAAAAGGCAGAAATTTCAATATTATTATCAATAGAAGCCTTATTTACTATTTCAACATACTCTTTATTAAACATTTTTTCATCCCAGCAACATAACTGACAAGTATTAAATCCCATATCTTTAGCTTTTTTAAAATCTTCATATACATTTGGGGTAAGATAAACCATTATTCCTAATTTAATATTATTCATAAATACACTCCTTTCATATTCTATATATTTTTTCTGTAACTCATTATCTAAGCTTTATTCAACCTTCTAACAGCCTCTCCTAAATAAAATATTTTTAATCTAATTATTTTTCCCTCTATATTCACTTGGTAAAAATCCAAAATATTTTTTAAAAGCTCTTGTAAAATGTTTAGGATTATTATACCCAACACTTTTTGATACATCATTTATCTTGTTTGTAGGATCGCTTAAAAGTTCTAAAGCTTTTTCCATTCGAACTTTTAAAAGATAATCTGAAAAATTCATACCTGTTTCATCTTTAAAAATTTTGCTAAAATGCGAATAACTTAAAGAAACAATATTAGATGCTACAGCCATATCTATATCTTTGTAGTAATTTTCTTGTACATATTTTTTTATAATGTCAGATATAGAATTGGTTTCATTTCTTTTTTTTAATAAATTAATGAATTCAAATATATGAGTTTTTAAATATATTTTTAAATCACTTAAACTGTTAAAACTATTAAATTCTTTATAATTTTCATTTTGAAAAGATACTTCTTTAGCTGCTGCAATATCATTTATTATATTAATTATTTTTCTATATAGTTTATTTATTTGGTTTATAGATATTTCTTTTATTTTTTCTTTACTAAACAATATTTCAATTAAATTGCTAATTTGAACAGTATCATAATTAAGTATAAATTCTTTAATTTTGTTAAGTTCACTTGAAAAATTATACTTATCATTCTTTTGACTTATTTCATAATACTCAATAAGTGAAAATGGATCATAAATAATCATATATTTTATTGCTTCCATAGCTTGATAATAACATTCAATTATACTCTCTATATTAACTCCTATTTCACTTATAGCTGCAAAACAAACTATATTTAAATTTTCTTTTAGTTCTTTCAATAATTTTTTTATATATATTTTAATTTGAGATAAATTTATTTTGCTGCTGTAATTAAATATAAATATAAAATTATTTTTAAAATCATTATAATAAATTACTTTTAATTCATTTTTATTAATAATATCTTTATTTATCTCATATAAACACTTTTTTATGTTCCCCTCATTTATACTTTCTTTAAAAGAAACAACTGCAACAGTGAAATAAGAATATAAAAAAGTAATATTTAATTCTTTAAATATATTTACTACATTTTCTTTTTCAAACTCAAAGTTATTATCGTTAAATATTTTATTTAATCTATTTTCAAGTATAGCTTCAATGTATTTATTATTATTATTTTCTTGATTTATTTTAATTTTTTCTTCTTCTTTAATTTTATCAATAGTTTTTTCAATTACAGATTTAATTTCATCAATACTACCAGGTTTTAAAATATAATCAAAAGCTCCTAATTTAAAAGCTTCTTTTACATAACTAAAATCATCATATCCACTAAGAACAATAAACTTAATATTTAAATTTAATTTATTGATATTTTTTATTAAATCTAATCCAGTAATTTCAGGCATTCTAACATCAGTAATAATAATATCAATATTTACATTTTTAACTATATCCTCTACATTCAAGGGTTCTGATGTAAAATATATTCCTTCTATATTTTCTATATGACTCCTCTCAATCATAGATTTTAATCCTTTGCATATTAACTCTTCATCATCTACAATTAAAATATTATAAATATTATCACCTTCAATCTTGAATATATGGGATATTTATTATAGTTTTTGTATATTGTTCTTTAACGCTTTCCATTTTTATATAATATTGTTCGCCATAAAACAGTTTAATCCTTGTATTTATATTTTCCAATCCTATATTTTTATCTGTATCTTTTACTCTATCTAAAGATTTAAAATTCTTTAATTTATCATTTATAATATCAAGTTCTTCTTTATCTATTCCTTTCCCATTGTCAATTACATGAATTTCTAAATTGTTTATTTTTTCAATAAAATCTATTTCTATTAAAAATTCTTTCTTTGATTCTTTCATACCGTGATTAATTGAGTTTTCAACAATAGGCTGTAAAATAAATCTTAAAATTTTCAAGTCTTTTATATTTTCAGGTACATTTGATTTAAAATTAATTTTATTTCCATATCTAAGCTTCTGAAGGCTTATATACTTTTCAACATACTCAATTTCGTCTTTAACCGTAGAATATTGAGAATCTCTATTTATATTATATCTAAGCATTTTACCAAAATTAGCAATTGAATCTGCTATTTCATAGTTGCCTTCTAATTCTAACTTCATTCTAAATATATCTATGGTATTATATATAAAATGTGGATTTATTTGATATTGTAAAGCAATTAATTGGGCATCTTTTTGTGCTGTCTCTTTTTTTACAATATCATTAATTAATGTATTAATTTTTTCTATTAATATATTGAAATTTTCTGATATCTTCCCAACTTCATCTCTATGAACTATAGGTATTTTTATATTAAAATTCCCTTGTGCAACAACTTCCATAACCTTTACAATTTGATTAAGTCTTGAAAACAACATTTTTAATATAAAATACGTAACTATTGCTAATATTATGCTTCCTATAATTATAGCTAAAATATTATATCCACTAGTTTTTAAAGTTTCCTGTGCTAATCCATTTACAAAAGTTTTACTTATAATTTTAAGGTTTAGAGAATTAATTGTTTCATAACTATATAATTTATTATTGTAAAAATAATCTCCCTTTTCTTTATTATTTATTTCTTCATTATGAAGTCTAATATATTTTTGTATATCATCATCATCATTAGGATAAATAATATTATTACCCTTAACTACAAAAATTTTCCTGTTTTCCATTTCTGTATTTATATTAGAAAAAATATCTTCTTCAAGAATATCTATTGTTAAAACTCCAAGGTACTTACCATTAACACTTTTAATTTTTTTTGCCATTTTTAAAACTTTAGAATTGGTTTCATTAGATGCCATATTAAAATCAAATTTATTACTTTTTGCTGGATATATCCATATTTCATCTTCATTACTTTTTTTAAAATTTTTAAGCCATTCTTCATCTTTTATTCTTTCTTCTTTTAAGAAATTATTATATTCAGGAATTGTATTATTAACAAAATAAACAGATATTTGATAAATATTAGCTCCATTAAAATTTAATGCATATTCTATAGGCATTGCTATTGAATTAATATAATAATTTAATTCCTCTGGTGTAAATTCCATACCATAATAAAGTAAGTTTTGTACTTTACTATTAAAAGCTATGTTATCAGCAACTCCTTCTATTATTACCATTTTTCTTTTTATATCTTCTTTTATTTGAAAAAGCATTTGATGAGAATTTTGCGATACTTCTTTTTTCATATTATTCATATATTGAAAATAAGTATAAATTCCCATTATTATAGCAGGAATAAAAATAGCAATAGTATATACTAATGACAATTTGTTAAGTAGATTCATTTCAGAAAAATATTTATATATTTTATTACACATATTAGTAATTTTTTTCATATGTTCCCCTCCGTAATAAATCTACTTAACATTTCCTGGATAACTGAATTCTTTACCTATTTTCTTTTTTTGTGCTTTAAATTTAGCGTTTGATAAATCATATACTCTTTGATAACCAATTTTATTAATATATTTAATTGATTCATTATATATATTTTCAACATCTTTTTCAGATTTAGCTAATATCATTTTTCTTGATTGATTTTCCCAATAATCATTAATTTTTTGAAGTATGCCAGCTTCGGGACTTCCTTCCTCTGGTAAAATCCCCATAGTTTCAGGTGTATGTATTGCATACTTTGAAAAATAATTTACTATATTTTTATAGTTTTTTTCTTCTTCTGGCAAATATTTAGTATTAATAGTTTTTTCATAAAACAATTGCTGCTTTAAAGGCCAAAAATCATTAATCCCATATACTTTTTTAGCCATTTCAGTATCTTCTTTTTTCATTGTTAAATATTCATTTGTATATTTAACTTTACCATCTACTATTTCAAAAGTCTTACCTTCAACACCATACCAAGTAAGCATTTGACCTTCATCACTAGATAAAAATGTAAGAAGTTCTATAGCTTTATCGGGATGTTTACTTTTAGTTGTAATATAAGTACTTGTCCAACCAGTTCCTGCTTGATCATATAAAGGTATTGAACCATCATTAGCATGAATAGGTCCAACAGGTACAAAAACAGCTTTATTATCTATTTTATATGAGTCATATAAAACATTTGAAATATCATCGAAATTTCCTAAATATGCAAAACAAATACCCTGCTTAATTTTTCCTCCTGCCCAATTAGTAAAATTTTCTTCTAAAATAAGTCCTTCTCTCCATAGTTTATTTAAAAATTTATATATTTCTAAATATTTAGGATGAGTTCTAAAATCAATCCAATTACCATCTGGAGTTTCCCATGGTATTCCCCACATTCTTGATATTGCCCAATCATTCCATTGAAAATAAAAAGGCAAAACTTTCTGCCCATTAAATTTAATATTAGATTCTTTAACTTTTTTTAATGCCTTAATTGCACCATTTTGTGTGTTAAAATCTTCAGGCTTAATTTCTAATTTATCCATAATATCTTTTCTTGCAATAATTCCATTTGGATTTTCTATGAAAGAATTTTCAGAAAGCCATTCTTTAGCAATAAATTGATTTGCAATTCCATACCAATTTCCATCTTCTTGTGTATACCACTTTTTCATGCTATCTGGAATAATATTTAAAAGTTCAGGTGAATACTTTTGTGCTAAATCATTAAGAGGCAGAAAATAACCAGATTTTATCATTTGTTCTTTAACACTATTCCAATTATCTATAGTAATAATATCCGGTAGGTTACCCGAAGATGCCATAGCGATAAGTTTTTCATCACCACTTACTGGTGGTATAATTATATTTAAATCTACTCCTGTTTTTTCTGTAACAATTTTATCAAAAAGTGTTATCTTAGGATCCCATTTTTTATTATACCAAGAAGCTTGAATATACCAATCTAATTTGACAGTAGCTTTTGTATTATTTTTTTTAACTTTTATCTCATTATCTTCTATATTTTTATTGCATCCACTAATATTAAACATTATAGATATGAGGACGATTACAAAATTTATTTGTTTTAAACTTTTTTTCATATCATATGCCCTTTCTAATTTATCCATATATTATCTAACTTTAAGGTAAATTTGCTATTAAAAATATTTTAAAATAGTAAATTTACCTTAAATATAATTATACCTTTTATAAATATAACAAACTATATTTTTTTAATTTTATCTGGCATTTTATATTTTGAAATAATTTATTTATATAGATTTAAAAAATTAAATATAGATAATATATAAATTTATTTCAATTTTGAAGGGAACCATCCTTTTTCTACTGATTTTCTATAATTCCAAGTAAGCATATTTTCATTTTCAAGTTTGTAACTCCAAAAGAACCATCCTTCTGCAGTTTCGTAAGATAAAAGTTGTGCTGCTGCATATGCTCTTGAAGCTGCATCTATTTGCAGTTCATTCATATCTTTTAATGTATTATTGCTAGTATCAATTCCTAATGACCATTCTCCTATAATCACTTTAAAATATTTTGACATTTCATTAATTTCTTTACTTCTTTGAGATAAGGCTAGTTGAAGATGTCCAGACATATCAAGCTTTTTTTGATCTTCTGCAAAACATTGATAAAAATGAGTATCTAAAATTACATTTTTATATTCAGATGTCTGCATAAAATCTTTCCACTCCGTAAGTCTGAAGCCATCATGAAAAACTATAGCTATATTTTCATCAATATGCCTTCGGCAAACTTCATAACCTTTTAAATAATAATTTCTTAATATATCCATAGGTACATCCCATCTTGGCTCATTTAAAAGTTGAATCCCCCAAAGAGCTGGATTTTCTTTATATCTTTTAGCAATTTTTTCTATTATATTAACAGTTCTTGATACATATTCTTCTTTTGTGTGCCATTTACATACTCCTAAAATACCTCCATTATCAAAACCATTTTGGCATCCTGGTGCTGTATGCAAATCTATAAGTACATTTAAATTTGTTTTTTCTGCCCATTCCATTGCATTATCAAGATATTCAATACATCCATAATATGGTTTTGTATCTCCAAAAATCCAATGTGGTATAGGTATTCTTACAGCATTAAGCCCTGCATTTGAAATCCATTTAAAATCTTCAAAAGTTATAAAAGTATCCCTATGTTTTTTTAACCTTTCTAATGCATTTTCACCAAGTTCTTCACAAAAGCTTGTTTCATCTTCAGCTTTTAATCCATCAAACAATTCCGGTTTCATCCATTTTTCAAGAACTAACCAATTACCTAAATTTACTCCTCTTATTTTTGACATAAAATCACCTCATAACATTTATTTTAAAATATAATTGTAATTTAGTTTACAATACAAAATTTTGAGGAACTATGCTCTATTAAATAATAAATTAATTTATTCACCAGTTATGCCTGCTTTATCTACGCTTTCTACAAACTGTTTTTGTAAGAATAAGTACATTACAATAAGCGGTATAATTGTAATCAAAGTTCCTGCCATACGTATACTCTCATTTAATCTATTTACTGTACTCCCATCAGAAGTTGGATAAAGACGACTATATGAATCTACAAAAGTCTGAAGTCTCATTGGAAGTGTTTGTATTACTTTTCCATAAAATATTCCTGCTAAATATGTTTCATTCCAATACCATACAAATGAAAATATAAAAGCAACTACAATAGCAGGTATTGACATTGGTAATGCAATTTTAAAAAATGTTGTAAACTTGCTAGCCCCATCAATCTCTGCTGCCTCATCAAGTACTATTGGATAAGAACGAAAAAATTGATAAAAAATCAGTACAAATATACTTCCCTTAATACCTTGACCTAAAATTGCAGGCAGGAAAGATGGTAATGGGGTATTAATCATTCCATAAGCATCAAAAAGTATATATTTAGGTATCATTGTAACTTGTGCTGGGATTATAAATGCAGCTATTAAAAGTATAAACCACATTTTTTTTAATGGAAATTCAAATCTTGCAAAACCATATCCTATTACAGCACAAGAAGCAGTTTGAAATATTGCAGGAATACCGGCCATTATAATTGAAGTTAGTAAAGCTTTATCTGCTTGAAGTACTTTAAATGATATTTTAAAATTTCCAAAATAAACCTTTGAAGGTACCCATCTTACTGTAGGATTTATAAGATCAGAAGATCCCATTAAGCTTGTCACTATCATGTATATAAGAGGATATAAATAAACAAATCCTATTCCAGCAAGAAGAGCATATACAACTATTTTTTTCAAAATACTATCTGATTCTCTACTTCCTCGGAAAAATTTCTTTTTAAAATTTGATATTTTAGCTGATTTTATATTTTTTATCATATTTACCACCTCTATTTATTTCTTTCTTTTAAAATTAAAAATGTTATACCTAGTAACAAGAATTCAACGAGGAAGTAAGTCCAAGACATAGTTGCTGAATAACTATATACATTCCCCATTTCAAACATCTTAGATGTAATAGCTGTATTAATTTTATTATTAGGGAATGACGCCATTTCAACAATTGTATATATAGTATTAATTAATATTAATGGTTTTACATAAGGTAATACAATCTTCCAAAATATTTCCCAAGATGAAGCTCCATCTATATATGCTGCTTCATAAATTGATGTATCAATTTTTTGAAGCCCTGCTAAAAAAATAAGTATTTGAACTCCTGAAAACCATAATATTATTACTAAATTATCAAATACATATAAAATTGGAGAACTAATTACCTTAGGTAACATAGAAAAAAACTTATATATTAAATACTTATTTGGTTCTACTATTTTAGCTGCCTGATTAGTCATAAGTTCCGATATTACAGGTCCACTTATAATAATTACAGGCAAAAAGAATATCCCTCTAAATATAGTTCTTCCTTTAAACTTTCCATTCAAAAGTACTGCCATTATAAGCGAAGCAACAACAATCATTGGTGTAGATAAAATTAATGAAACTATACTTTCAGCTAAAATCAAAGGAAAATTTACATCCTTCGTAAAAATATTAAAATAGTTTGTAAGTCCTATCCATTTAGTTTCAATCCCTGTCGGTGAAATTGTAACTTTACTCATACTAAGAAAAATTGAATAAAAAAACGGGAATGCAGTAAATAAGAAGAATCCAATAATCCATGGTAAAATAAATATATATCCAAATAAAGCATTTCTTTTTTTTATAGTTAACTTATTTAACACTTTATCACTCTCCTTCTATAACTGCATAATCCTCATTAGGAACCAGTGTATCACCTATTTTATAATCTTTTTCTGTATAATTAACTATTATTGAGATATTATCTTCATAATCAACTTTAACAACTCCTAAAGTTAATACAGTCCTATTTATAATCATCTTCCCTTCAACTTTAGAAAGAGCTTTGTTTACATAATTATAAATATCTATAATATTCTCCTGCCAATCTTCAAAATTAGTAGAATATAATTCAGAAATTGTAGTATACTTTAAATCAGTATTTTTTTTGCCTGTTATTATAAATGAAGGATATGCTCCATATTCTACAAGTTTTAAAGCATCCATCTTTGAATAAAAACTCATATTAGAATAAGGCCCATAATAATCAATACTTCCCTTTAATACAATCTGTAAAAATGGTACTGTATCACTTTCAAACAAATATTGACTATTTATCATTGGAGTATTAAATATATCGTTAACAAATTTCCAAAGATATTGATTAGGATTGTAAAGAGCTAAGTCTTTTATAGTATTTGAAACCTTATTTAGAGCTTGTTGAAATTTTTTATAAGCATCACTTCTTGTAGTTACATGATTTTGTTGATTTTCTGCATAAAGTTTAGACCCAACTTCATTTATAGCCATAGAATTCATATTATTTAAAGAATATTGATCTGCTTTTTTAGAAATATAATCAGCTACAAGATTTGATTCAACAAAATAAGTATTCTTAAACCATATATCATTATTATCTCTTTCAAGCATTATTAAAGCTTGTGAAAGTGAATTTCCTCCTTCTTTCCTTAAATCAATCTGCGTTTCATTTACAGTAACTGGATTTTCGTAATAATAAAGCCTTCCTCCTTTGGATTTTATATATTCATCTAAATCTCTAAAATTATCTTTTCCTCCAAGCTTAGATTCAAATTCGAAAGAAGAAGGCTTATATCCTCCAATTCCTCCCTTTTGCCATCCTTGAAGAACTATTGTAGTATTATTAATTTTATATTTGTTTAATTTATCTACTATATTTTTAATTTCATCAATAGATGTAATTTTTAAAATTTTATTATATAAAAAACTTTTTTCAATATCTGATGCTACTATATCTATTTGTAATGGTATATTATCATCTATTTTTTCTTTTTTAGATAGTATACCTTCTTTTTTTAGAGTATCTCTATAAATTTTAGCCATTCCAACATAGTCTGCATTATCTCCATTTAAGAAATCATATGTTATTTCCGCATTAAAATTATTTCTATTTTCTTGTACAACTTGTACTCCTGCTCCGTTTCTGCTCGTTGGCTGAAGATACTTTTGACGATAAATAAATTTTGCACTAACCCAATTATAATTAGTAAGCATTCCACTAGGTGATGCTGTAATTGAAGCATACTCTACTCCATCTTTTATTGTAGCAAAAATAGCATTTTGTTTTACTCCATGAACTACCCCAAAAACAGGCATCAAAATTGACGGCTCTTCTACAGTAAAATCATTTGGTCTGCTTGATTTAAGATCATTTACTTCATATAATTTGTCTATGCCATAATCTTTACCATATACTCTTTTATCAAAATTAATTAAATATTTAGATGGCTTATTAAACCTTATAAGCGCACCTGCTCCATCTGGTACAAATATATACCCATCAATTTCATCTGCTCTAGTAGAACCTAAAAACGGTACAAAATAAATAGCTGCAAGATGATTATCGCTTCCTTCTTTTATACTGTCATTATAAATACTAAATGTAAGTTTTCCATCTTTAAGCTCCATCTGAAAATCAAATGAAATTCCTAATTGTGAATAATTAACTGAGTATTTTAATTTATTTCCGTCAATTATATATTTTTTATTTACTGTTTTATCTGCTATACTTAACCTTTTTTCTATACCTTTTTTATCAAAATAATCAATAGATAAAAGAGAATTCCCTATTCCTGACCAAGTTGTATTCATATCTTCCGGTTTTTCATAAGGTAAGCCGCCCCAAATGTATCCACTTTTTTTATCTACAATTCTTATAGAAGCATTTTTATCTTTATGCCAAATTTCTAATTTATTATCTTCCATAATTTTTGTAAATCCATCTAAATTAAGCCTATTATTAACTTGTAAATATTTTTCAGGCTTTGAATACCTATTAGAATTTGAGTTTAAAACAGCAGCATGACTTGCCAATTCTTCCATAGAAGGGCTTTTATTTGTTTTGGCAAAACTAGATGTAATACTAAAAGTTAATATTATTACAGAAATTGCCAAAATAAATTTCTTTTTATTTTTTAACATTATAAGCCACCTCCTTTAAAAATGAATATAAAAATTCAATTAACTGATCCCATAACATATAAACTATGGAAAATATAATAATTCCAACAAATATTAAGAATAATGTAAGTAATATATTTTTAATTACATCCTTTATCTCATAATTATGAATTTCTTTTAATCCTAACAAAAGTATTACTGCACACCATACCCAAATTATTGCTGAAGAAAATGAAATTATAAATGCCTCATTTAAAGTTACTATATAGCTTAAAGCTATTACAAAAGGCATAAAAATTATAAAAGGTGTAAGAGAATAAGCTGTAGCAATATAAACATCTCTAATTCTTCCTTCTCCTTCATTAATAGAACTTACCATATAGTTTGCAGCCACAAAAAGTCCACATGGCAATAAAAATATTCCTATTATATAAAAATAAGAGACATTTCTAGAATCTACAAAATTAAAAATAAATCCACGTCCTATATAGTTAATGGTAAAAATTAAAAAACCTATAAGATATATTATTGTAGCTGAAAGTATTGACCCGAATTTATCTTTTCTAATATCATACATACTATTTATTGGATGTTTAATAAAATTTCTCATAGAAATTAAATCATTCATTATTTGATTTTTTAAAATTTTATTCTTTATATTTCTAACAAAATTAAAAATACCTTTTTTTTCATCTATCTTTTTTAATAATTTAATAACTACTACTAAAAATATTAATAAAATTATTAATATCCCTGAATTATTTTGAAGCCATTTATTTCTTATTTCCCAAAAACTTTCTGAATAATCAGTACGATTTTGTGCTATCTTAAAATGATAAGCAGCTTTTTCATAATCATTTTCTTGAAAATATGCCTTACCTAAACCATCATGGGCTATTTTAGAAGTACCACTTAATTTAAGTATTTCTTGCCATAGATCTTTGCTTTGAGAATATTTACCATTTTCAAATAAATTTATAGCCTCATGAGTCATATCTGCAAATATTGTAGGAAAAAATACCTGAATCATACCTCTCTCTTTATCAAGCACATATATATTATTTTCTTCATCTACTGCAATACCTGATCCTACAGTAAAAAGTCCATTTCTTTCGGTTGAAATTGCTCTTCCTCCAAATGAAAATATAATATTACCTGAAGAATCATATTCATAAATAAGTCCTGTTTCAGTAAGTGCATATATTTGTCCATAAGTACCAATCGTAATATCTACAAAATTGTTTTCATCTTTAATGGATTTTTTCCCACTAAAAATATCTGAACCTGCAATATTATGTTTTTTTATAGCATGTCCTTTGTCAGCTTGAGTAATTGTATATATCATTCCCTTTTTGTCTATGGAAATATTGTAAAATGTTTTTGGTATTCTATTAAAAAGCTTAGCCTTTTGTTCTTCTGTAAATATTAATTCTTGAATAGCTTCTATAGGGCTAAGATTAGTATTATTAGCACCAAAATATCCTAAAAATTCCCCTTCTTTACTAAGCTGTATTATCCCATCATAAGTTCCTTCGCTAACAATATATATATTACCTTTTTTATCACTTACAGCCTTTCTAGGTTTAAAATTAGTTTTTTTACCAAATATTGGAGAGGTAGGTCTATCATACAATTTTATAATTTCCCCATTTTGAGAAAATTTAACTACCTTTTGAAGATTATAATCAGCAACTATTATATTATTTTCTTCATCTACATATACACCTGTAGGTGAGCTTAAAATTTCTGCTCCAATATAATTAATTTTATTTTCCATATTATCTAAAACAACTATACGTCCGTTCCCGGTATCAGCTATATAAATTTTTTTATCTTTTACAAAAATATCTTCAGGTTTTTGAAGTCCTGCATCTTTTAAAAAAACTTCACTTGTTAAATATGCATCTTGTGTACGTACCCATTTATCATCTTCAGATATAGTATAGGTATAAGCAGCTGCATTTTCAGCATTAACTTTATTTGGTAAAAGTCCTAAGGTCATAACTATCACGAAAAAAAATACCGTGATAGACTTTAAAACTTTATAAGCCCTTATATTTTTCATATTAAATACCCCTCCTTTTACCTAAATGCCTATTTAATACCTGAATGAACCATGGTATTCATTACACTAGATTGCAATATTATAAATATTATTAAATTAGGAAGAAACATAATTAATGATGCTGCTGCTGCCATTCCTTGACCTGCTACTGTATTACCAGTGGTTGATGTAAGTGTGGTCATAAAAAAAGCAAAGTTTTTTAAAGATTCATTATTAATAAAAAGTGTTGATGCTTCTGTACTGTTCCATGCTGATTGAAATGCTAATATAGCAACTGTTGAAAGAGCCGGTTTTATTAAAGGTATTATAATTTTTACAAGTATATAATAATCGGAAGCTCCATCTATTTCTGCAGCTTCTACTAATGAAGTTGGTATTTGATCAATAAATTGTTTTACTAAAAATAAACCAACTGGCATAGCTAACAATGGAAGTATATGAGATAAAAAGCTATCTATAAGTCCAAGCTTAACTACAGTAAGGTATCTTGGTATAGTTACAGCTATTGGTACAAACATAAGTGCAAGAGTATTTATATTGAAAATTAAATTTTTACCTTTAAATTGTTTTTTTGATAAAACATATCCAGCTGATGCTGAAATAAAAATAGATAAAATCATCACTATTATAGTAGATACTATGCTGTTAAAAAGGTATCTTGAAGCAGGTATATTAGAAGTTCCTGCTGTATTAAATAGTCTTATAAAATTCTCTAAAGTAGGGCGTTTTGTAATAAATCTAGGAGGATATACAAAAAGCTCATCTATAGGTTTAAAAGCATTAAATATTATATAAAGTATAGGTAATATCATAAATGTTACTATTGGAAACAATATTATATAAAATTTTATTTGACTTTTATGAAATTTTTTAGGATTTATACCTGTCCCATTTATACTACTCATCCATCTTCCTCCTTAATCGTCTGCAAACAATTTATTAGAAACCTTTGAAGCTCCCCATATCATTAAAAGTAATATTACTGATACAGCTGCTGCATACCCCATTTCATATCTTATAAATCCATAATCTTCAATATGATTTACAATTACTTGTCCTGCATAATCAGGTGTGGGATTTGAGCCTGAAAGTGCAACTCCTATACCCCCTGTACTAAAAGTATTTACAACAGCCATTACTGCTCCAAAAAGCATTTGTGGTCTCATTGATGGAATAGTAACATATATAATTTCTTGAAATCTATTTCTTACACCATCAATATAAGCCGCTTCATAAAGTTCCTGATTAACATTTAAAACACCAGAAAGCATTGAAAGAAATCCTACACCCATACTACTCCATAAAGAAACAATAATCATAATAGTCATAAGATACTGTGGAGATTGTAGCCATTGTATGGGTTCACTTATTATCCCTGCATTTATAAGAATACTATTTAAATAACCTAATTGATCACCACTAAATATTACACCCCATACAGTAGACATTATCACTCCTGCTGTCATTGATGGTGAATATATTATTATTGCAAGTATAGTCCTAGGTACTTTGGTAAGTTGAGCTAATATCCAAGCAAGAAGAAAAGATAGTATATATCCTAAAGGACCTACTATTAATGAATATTTTATAGTATTAGGAAGTACTTTCTGCATAAATACAGTATCTTGAGTTAATAATTTTATATAGTTTTTTAACCCAATAAAAGAAGGAAACTCTATAGTATTAAAATAGGTGAAAGATAAAGCTATTGCAGCACCAACAGGTATTATAATAAATATAGAAAACATAATAATGTATGGCGATAATAATATCCAATGAGATTTTTTATTTAATATATTTTTTAATGACTTCATTTACTTTCCTTCACCAGCTTTCTTATATCTTCTACATCAGGTATTTTATATTCTTTTATAACTTTTCCGTTTTTTATATAGCCGAATTCCTCTAACTTTAAATTTATCTCTCTATTTATAATTACAGCCGCTCTATCTAATGTTGTTCTTAAATTAGCTCCATTCATTACAATATTTGTCCAAGCATTGCTGATTTCTCTTTCAGCCATATATCCAGCTGGATGAGGTGGAATTTCTTTTATATATTTCCATTGATTTAATATAACCCTTTTATCTTTTTCAGGGAAAGGTAATTCTTCAAAAGCAGCCATATTCGCTGTGTTCCACATATATTCTGGTCCAAATTTTGTTTGAAGTGAGTATGCATACTTAACCTGAACTTCTTTAGATAACCACCATTTTAAAAACTCCCATGCTTCCTTTTTCTTTTTACTATTTTCAAATATAACATCAGCTCTATCACTTGCAACTTGATAAGGTTTTATATCTCCCTTTTCATCTTTTACTCCAGGTGAAAGAGCAATCTCCCATAGTCCTGCAATTTCAGGTGCCGCATTCATTAATGCTACATAAGTTCCAAAATTTGAAATTCCTATAGGCATTGTTCCATATCTAAAGTTATTATAAAAATTTGGAGCATTTTCCGATACACTATAAACATTAAAAAGCTCAGTCATAAGCTCAAAGCCTTTAATTGATTTTTCTGTATTAATTGCTGTTGTAAGACCATCTTTGCTGTAAATATTCCCTCCATTTTGAAATATGAAAGGTGCAGTTGTATAAAAAGGCTTTAATCCTGACCATGATGCCATTGGTACAAAAAAGTTCATAGAATGTCTTTGAAGCTCGGGCATCATATTTTTTACATCTTCCCAAGTTTTAGGTACAGATAAGTTAAATTTATCTAATATGTCTTTTCTATACATAAGTACATAAAAATCTTGAGTTTCTGTAACCCCATATATCTTATTTTCTGATGTAAATGGTATTAATGTTTCTAAATTATATTCTCTGCTCATATATGGCAAAAAATCTTTAAACTGTGTTAAATCCATTACAGCTCCACGAATAGCAAGTTGATATGGAATATAATTGCTTATTCCTAATGCTACATCTGGATTTGTTCTTGAAGCATTAGATAAAGTAAGTTTTTGCTCATTAGGCATTACTGAAAATTTAACTTTAATATTAGAATTTGGTGTAAAATATGAATCTGACATTTGTTGAAGAAGTTCTACATATTGTATAGGTCTATTTACCCATACCGTAAGTTCATCATCTTCTTTAGAAGTTCCATATTCTTCATTTTTATTTATAAATGTTGCAAAAAATCTTTTTGTACTTTCAATAAAACTTTTAAATTTACCAGGATTACTGCTAGGGAGTTTCCCATCTCCTATAATATATATCCTGTCTAAACTTAAAGGTTGCTGAGATAATGATAAATTTAAATCTCCTATAAGTTGAGCAGCTGAACCAGAGCCTTCACTTAATTTTGTAAGTTTATTAGGTATTTCTTTGGGTTCTTTTGCAATATCTTTAAGATTTTTAGCTGCAATTTGTAAATTCACTGCAAAACTTGGCTTTTCTCCACTAATTTTCTCAAGTCTATCATAAATATTCTCTAATTTATTAGCCCATAATTCTAAATTTTGAATTACATCAGGCATATACTGAACTATATCCCAATTTCTATTTGTATCCTTTTTCCCGCCAGTCAATTTTTTAATATCAATACCTGTTTGATTAATTTTAAGCATTATATCTCTTAATTCATTATATATATCTTCAATAGGTGCAGCATCTGCTTCCATGGCTATTGTATGTTTCCCTCTATCAAGCCATATTTTTATTTCTTGATTATTTTTGTCAGACAATATGATATTTTTATAATTTAATCCAGTATATTTAAAAGGATAATTTTTTAACTCTTCAAACAATATTTTCCCATCAATTTCTATATTTCTAAAAACTGACATACCTTGTTTTGTATCCTGTGAATACGTAAAGCCTATAGAATACATACCTGGATTTTTAATTTCAAATTCCCATATAATTTTTTGGCCTACATCTTTCCATGAAGCTCCTTCAATAACATTTAAACGTTTTTTAGTAGTATTATAAGGATGTAATGCTGAATTTTGAACATTTGAAACTCTTATGAAAGAATCAGATTTAGCTTTATAATTTTCTGCTTCTATATAAGTTAATTCTTTACCTTTATCTTTATTAGCTAATATTTTTAAATAATCTTTATAACTTAGAGTTTTATTTTCTTCAACCAAATAAATAGCTTTAAGCACTATAGGCTGTGTATTATTCTTAAATATAAATTTTTGCTGGCCTTTATTAAGATTTAAAACTAAAGGACTCTTATCAAGACTGGCATATTCCTTTGCATATTCAAGATGCATACCATCAAGCATTTTTTGTTCTGGAATTATATCATTTCCATACCTATCCTTTTCGTAATTTTTAGTATTATCCTGCCAAAGAGATGGAAGTGAGATTAAAACTTCTTTGTTATCCCAACTTAATGATCCGGTATTTTTAAGCACCTTATCTGAATCTATTCTATATTCCAATATAATGTTATACTTGCTGGTATTTGGTATTTTAAATGTAAATTCAACAGAAGCATCAATTGATAATGATATACCTTCGTTATTATATTGAGCCATTGATTTATCCATTATTTTAAAATCGAAAGACTCTACTTTATCTGCAACTTTATTATTGTCAAACTCTATCCAATTTTTAGCTACATTAAAATCTGATTCATAAGCTTTAACTTTATTGGTTGAACCTGCAGAAGGGACAAAACATGTGCAAATAACTCCAGTTAAAATAAATGATACCAGTTTTAATAAAAATCCTTTCTTCATATTCTCACATATCCTTTCAACACTATTACATGCTAAATTTTTAATTATATACTTTTAAAACTTAAAAATTTAATGCAATATTTTAATAAATAGCCTGATATAGCGTTTAATGAATTTTATAGTAATAGGTAAAAAATTAAAATAATTTTTTACCTATTACCTTATTTGTTAATATAGATTAATCTATTTGCTTTCAGCATTTTTAAGCTGATTTTCAAATGACTTTTTAGCTTCTTCAAGAGCAGCATTTGCTTTTTTCTCTAATTCAGCCGCAATAGCTGAAGCTTCTACTTTTCCTTTTCTTACTTCATCAGATTGAGGTCTTACAATTTCATCAATTACTTTGCTATAATCTGGAACAACTTTATATAAATCTCCTCTAAAAGCTTTATCTTTTTTGTCAAACATATATTTTATTCCTTCAGGTACAAAATCAAGTTCTTTAAATGCATTAACAACATCTCCATCAATTGTAGAAGGTATAAAAAATTCAGGAGATGGTTTTCCTTCTGCATCTACTTTATTTTTATATAAATCCATTCTAGCAAGGGTTCCTTCTTTACCATAAGATATCCATTTTAAAAGTTCAAAAGCAGCTTCTTTTGATTTAGCAGTTGAAGTCATAAAAGCATGGTCTGCATGTAAAACTTCACGATATCCTACTGATGGATCCTGTGGAAGAGGATAAAAATCATATTTATAATTCATTGTTTTTATCCAGCTATAATCCCACGTCCCTTGAAATCCAAAAAGAACTTTGCCTTCTCTTAAAGCATCAGCATCTTTACCAAATTTTTTCATGTAGTCGTCTTCTTTTCCTGCGTCTCTAAGTGCTTGATTTTTTAAATCATCAGATACTAATCCTGGAACAGCTTTTAATTCTTTCTGGAAATTTATAGCTTTAACCCAGCTTCCATCAGTTAAATTGATTTTACCTGTTTTAGCATCATAACCTCTTTCCCCAAGGTTTTTACTAAACATACCAGTCATTGGATCATCAAAATCCCATAAATGATTTATTCCTGAATATTTATCAGTAGTAGCTTTAGTTGCATATTCTTTAAATTCATCTACTGTCCATTCATAAGAAGGCTTATCCATATTTAATTGTTCAATTAAATCTAAATTTACTAAAATAGAACTAAACTGTAAATTGGTTGGAACTGCATAAATTTTTCCATTAAACTTATAACTTTCTAATAAATTTTTATCTACATTTTTTATTTCTGAATCCTTTGCAAGAAAGTCATCAAGTGGATTGACCCAGCCCTGAGATACTGGATAATTAAGATTTTCCCACCCAAACACAACATCTGGTAATGAATTCGATGAAGCTTGAGTAGTCAAATAATTATTTAAATCTCCATCAAAGCCTGTAATGTTTACAGTTACATTAGGATATACCTTATTAAATGCTTCTACAATTTTTTTATAATCTTCTGTCCCCCAATTATAAACTGCAAAATTAACTGTACCTGAAATTTTAGTTGGATCTATTTTGTTTACTGCATTAGTTGAATTTTGAGCATTTTCATTAGATGATTTTTTATTTGAGCATCCAGCAAATACCGAAGTACTCATTACTAATGTAAGAGCCACCGCAATTTTTGAAAGTTTATTCATTTTTATTCCCCCTATCTTTTCTTTTTTATTAATACGTTTTCATTATATACTCATATAAAATTATTTTGGGGCTCATTTTTTACGATTTGGTATCCTTTTTTATGCTTAGAAAAAAAATAACTATACTTATATTTGAAGCTATAACAGCAACAATAAGTATAGTTATTTTTAAAATTTCTATTAAATTTTAGGAACCTTAAAATAAAATTTAACTCCTATTTTAGTATTTAACACTCCAAAAGGATAATTATGATGTAAAAGAATATTTTTTACTATGGATAATCCTATCCCAGTTCCTCCTATTTTTCTATTTCTAGATTTATCAATTTTATAAAATTGATCCCATATTTTATCTATTTCTTCTTCATTTATATGTGAGCCTGTATTTTCTATTTCAATAGTTATAAAATCATCTTCATAAAGAGTTCTTACATATATTTTACCATTTTCATTAACATGTCTTATAGCATTGGTAATAAAATTTGTTAAAACCTGCTCTAATCTATTCCAATCTGCAAATACTTTTACTTCACTATAAAGATTTACTTCTAATGAAACATTCTTTTCTTTTATTAAGTTTTCATACTTCTTTAATGTTATTTTTATTAAAGGTATAATATTAAATTCTTCCCTTGTAAGCTTGAAACTTCCTGACTCAAGATATGATAAATCAAGCATATCAGAAACTAAATTTCCCATTTTTTCAGCTTCATCTATTATTATATCAAGATAATAATCCTTATCCTCATTCTCAAAAATATTATCTTTTAAGCCTACTGCATATCCATCTATTAAGCTTATAGGTGTTTTTAATTCATGCGATACTGCCGCAACAAAATCTCTTCTCATTTTTTCTAGTTTTCTTTCTTTTTCTATATCTTCTTCAAGTTTGGCATTAGCTTCTTTTAAAGAAGTAAGAGCATTATCAAGATTTTCTGACAAAAAATTTAAAGATGCTGCTACATTACCTATTTCATCATTGCTTTTTACTTCACATTTTTCCGAAAAATCTAAATTTGCAAGTTTTGTAGCTACTTTATTTATTTTAACAAGAGGTTTAGCTATCATATTTGAATATATAAAAGATAATAATATTATGAAAAAAACTGCTCCTATGCAAAAATATAAATATAATCTTTCAATAACTGATACCGCTTCATTTACAGGCTGTAATGAAGTAAGAGCAAAAAATATTTCATCTTTTTCATCATTGCTTGATATATTTATTATATTTTGTGGAGATGATTTATCCCTAGGATTTGAATATACTATTATATTCTTATTTTTTTTATTTAAATTTATTAAATTTTTATCATCTTCAAGCCATATTTTTATAAAATCAGTAAGTTCTCTTGCTCTTCCCATGTTCGCTCTGTTATTAGAAAAGGAAGGTAAAAATTTTAGAATTTTAACTGTATTAGAATTTTGCAATACAATTATCTCTATATTATTTTTTATTTCACATTCCTCAATTAATTCTTTCTGAGTATCTTCATCAGCTTTGTTGTATTCTACTTTTAATTTATTTATTATATCTATTAAATCTGTTTTCTTTTTATAGATATATAATTTTTCAAAAAATAAAGATTGTATTATTAATGTACTTCCTATAAAAATTGCAAAAACAATAGCATTTATTATAAATAATTTTTTTGTTATAGTTATATTTTTCTTATTAAATTTTTTTATTAAATTTATTTTACTCTTCATTTTTAGCCTCAAACCTGTATCCTGTTCCTCTTATAGTAGATATTAAATAAGCTTTATCACCAAGCTTTTCTCTAAGTCTTTTAATGTGGCTGTCTACAGTTCTTAAATCACCTTCAAAATCTAATCCCCAAATAGCATTTAATATTTTCTCACGACTTAAAACTATACCTTTATTAGCCATAAAATAAATTAATAAATCAAACTCTTTAGGTGATAAATATAAATTTTCATCATCTAAAGTAACTTTATGAGATAATTCATCAACATAAAGTCCATCACAAAAATATTCTTTTTTTTCTTGAGGTGTTGAGTTATATACTCTGTTTATAAGAGATTTAACTTTAGCTATTAATATTTTCATGTTAAAAGGCTTTGTAACATAATGATCTGTTCCAAGTTCAAATCCAAGAAGTTTATCTTCATCTTCTCCTTTTGCTGTAAGAAAAATAATAGGCACATTAGAAGTTTTTCTTATTTCTCTACAAACAGTATAGCCATCCATTATTGGCATCATTATATCTAAAATTATAAGATGTATTTTTTCTTTTTTAAATATATTTAATGCCTCTAATCCATTTTCTGCTTGCAAAGTTTCATATCCTTCTTTTTTTAAGTAGGCTTCAATAAGTTTTCGCATTCTTTCTTCATCATCAACAATTAAAATTCTTTCTTTCATATATTTAACCTCTTTTAATTATTTAGTTAATAAACCACATTTAATATATATTATATCAAATGTGGTTTAAATTTCTACTCAAACCTTAAAGCATCTATAGGGTTTAATTTAGAAGCTTTGTTTGCTGGATAAATTCCAAAAACTATTCCTACAATCACTGAAAAAGCAAATGCTGCAATTACTACATTTCCAGAAATTACAATTGTAGTTTCAAAATATTTAAGTCCAATATATGAACCTAAGTAGCCTATTAAAACTCCTGCTATACCTCCTAAACTGCTTATAGTTGAGGCTTCTATTAGAAATTGCAAAAGTATTACCCTTCTTTTTGCTCCAATTGCTTTTCTAATACCAATTTCTCTAGTCCTTTCAATAACAGATACAAGCATTATGTTCATAATACCAATACCACCAACTATTAAAGATATAGCTGCAATTCCACTTAACATAGCTGTCATACTCTCTGTTGTAGAATTTGCGGTTTCAAGAAGACTAGTTTGATTCATAACTCTGTAACTTTGTATATTGTTATTAAATTTTTTATTTAAAAATAATGTTGTATATGCCATAGCCTCTTCAACTTTATCTTTACTTTCTGCTTCAATATAAAATGTTGTTATATTAGAAGTTTTTAAAAGTCTCTTTGCGGTAGATATAGGAAGTATTATTCTATCATCATTTGAGCCATTAGCTGAAGTTCCTTCAGATTTAAGTAATCCTACTATACTAAATTCAATACCATTTACATACATTTTCTTTCCTACTACATTAGTAGTTTTAAATAGATTTTCAGCTGTTTCTGGTCCTATTACAAGTACATTGTATCTATTATCTACGTCCCTTTGAGTTATAAATCTTCCTGCGCTTAAAGTTAGTTTTCTTATTGATGCATAATTAGGTGTAGATGCTTCTAATGTTGTAGTTGTTGATTGGGATCCTGATTTTATATTAACATTTGATGACAAAGATGGAGCAATTTCTTTAATACCAGGTTTACTTTTTAATTCTTCTATTTCTTTATCTGTAATATTAGAATTTCTTTTGCCCATAATATTAACAGTTATAAGATTTGTACCAAGCTTTTCTATTTGTTCTGTAATGTTCTTTTTTGTTCCTTCTCCAATACCAACAAGTATAATTACTGAAGATATACCTATAATTATACCAAGCATAGTTAAAAATGAACGCATTTTATTATTCCAAACAGAAGATAATGCTATTTTTATAAGCTTTGAAAACCTCATGCTATAACCACCTTTTCATTTAAAACATCTGATATAATTTTACCATCCATTACAGTAACTATTCTTTTGGCATTAGCAGCTACTTCTTTGTCATGAGTTATCATAATTATTGTATTGCCTTCTTCATTTAAATCTCTTAACATCTTTAAAACTTCTTTCCCAGTTTTACTATCAAGTGCACCTGTAGGTTCATCGGCTAAAATAATCTGTGGCTCAGTAACCAAAGCTCTTGCTATAGCTACCCTTTGCATTTGTCCTCCTGAAAGCTCTGAAGGCTTATGCTTTATATGACTTAAAAGTCCTACTTTTTCTATAGCTTTTTTAGCTTTTTCTTTAATCTTATTATTGGGATAGCCTAAATATAATAGTGGCAATTCAACATTTTCTAATATATTTAATTTAGGAAGCAAATTATAATTTTGAAATATAAAACCTATTTTTTTATTCCTTATTTCTGCAAGTTTAGAATCACTGCATTTTGTTGTATTTAAACCATCTAATATATACTCTCCACCACTTGGAATGTCTAAACAGCCTATTATATTCATAAGTGTAGACTTACCAGCACCAGAAGGTCCAACTATAGCTACATATTCGCCTTTAAAAATACTTAAATTTATATTATTCAGTGCTTTAAAAGTGTTATTTCCCATTTTATAAAATTTATCAAGATTTGTTATTTTAATTAATTCTTTGCTGCATACACTCTCTTCCAATCTATTTACCCTCCTCTCATTTTTACAAACTAATCTCTTGAAAATCCGCCGCTTGGAGCTCCACCCATAGGCATTCCTCCACTAAATCCTCCCATAGTGTTTCTATTAGTTTTACTACTATTAGTTGTAGTAGTACTTGTTTGAGGAAGGGTTATTATTACCTTTTGGCCTTCTGTAAGTCCCTCTGTTACTTCAATGTAATTTTCATTTTCAAGTCCTGTTTTAATTTCAACTAATTTCCCTGCATTAATAGAAGTTTGCGATGAAGATACTCCACTTTGTCCTGATGATGCATATTGCCTATTTCTTGTTCCTTGAACATTGCTATTTGTATTTGCTGTTTTTTGACTGCTTGTTTCATCTTTTGGTAAATTAGTATTTTCTCCTTGAGGTACTTGTTTATTTTCTGTAGATGACTTACTTGTTTCATCTTGAGACTCAGTACTTTGGTTTGGTGCAGTAGGGGTTGTACCTGTATTCTCTGTACTTTCAACTCTTACAAATTTTTTACCGTTATTTTCTATCAATGCCTCTGCTGGTATAACTAATGCATTTTCTTTACTTTCAACTAAAATTGTTACATTTGCATTCATACCAATCTTTATACCTTCAGGATTTGTTATTCCTACAACTACATCATACGTAGTAACATTATTAGAAGAAGTTCCTACTTCTGCTATTTGTTCTACAGTACCTTCGTAAGTTTTATCTTCAATAGCATCAAATTTTATCTGTGCTTTTTGTCCTAATTTTACTTTTGTAATATCAAGCTCGTCTACTGCTACTTTAACTTTAATAGAAGACATATCTACTATGGTTAAAACTGATTTACCACTTTGAACACTATCTCCATTTACATTATTTACCGCAGTAACCACTCCAGCTATAGGAGATGTTACCGTCATTTTGCTTACAGCATTTTTAGCCTCTGTTAATTTATTTTTTGCATCTGTAACTTTAAGTTTAGCTTGTTCTACAGAAGATTCTGCTTTTTCAACATCAAGTTTATATGACTCTATAGATTTAGTACTTTGAGCAGAATTATTTTGATTATTATTTCCTGTATTAGATTGATTATCTTCTGAAGCTTTTTCTGATGAAGCAGCTGCACTTTGAGCAGCAGCTAATTCATTTTGTGCATTAGTAAGATCACTTTGGGCATTTTTCAAATTAATATTTGCTTCATTTAAATTATTTTGTGCAGTTGTTACAGCACTATTAAGTTCATCACTGTATGAAGTAAAAAGTTTTTGCCCTGCAGTAACTTTATCTCCTACTTTTAAAGTTAATCCCTGCAATGTACCATTATTATTAGGAGTTATTTCTTTAGTTGTTGCCGCATAAGCAGAACCCGTTCCTTGTATACTTACTTCTAAATTTCTTTTTGTTACAGCAGCTGTTATGTACCTAGCAGAAGCTACTGTTGATTTTTCAGGGAAAATAGCTTTATATCCAAAATACCCTCCAAATCCCACTCCAATAACTATTAATCCTGCAATAACAGCCTTTAATGCCTTACTTTTCATTCATTAGCCTCCCTTTAAATTTTTAAATTTCGTAGTAATTTAATATTTTACATTTAACCTCTCTATATAATTTTTAAAAATTAAAGAATAATTATTTATAAATAAAGTTATATAAATCCTATGTTTATGATTTTATTAATTTAAAGTGGCATTGAAGTGTCATTGCTGTTAATAAAATGTAAACAAAAATAAATATTTTATGGTATGATTGTACTACAATAAGCTGTAAATAAATTCCCATTACGCAATTAATAGTATGTTTATTATTGATTTACTTCAAAATATAGTGAGTGGTCAATTCTAATAAAAAATAGTTTTTATTAAATATAGTATATTAAAATAAAAAAGTGCTTTTAAAATATTAGAAATTTCTAATATTTTAAAAGCACAAGTTTAAATAAGTTCAATATAAAATTTTATTTAATTAAAATTTATTTTTCAATAGGCTTTTTTAATATTGAAAGCATTAAGCCTGAAACAACTGTACCAGCTACTATAGCTATTATATATGGTAATAACTTTCCTACAACATTAGGTATAAATAATACCCATATTCCACCATGAGGAACAGCTAATGTTGAACCAAAGAACATTGAAATTGCTCCTGTTACTGCAGAACCTACCATTATAGATGGAATAACTCTAAAAGGATCTGATGCTGCAAATGGTATTGCACCTTCTGTTATAAATGAAAGTCCAAGTGCCCAAGCTGCTTTACCTGCTTCTCTTTCTTGAAGAGTAAATTTGTTTTTAGAAATAACTGTTGCTAAAGCAAGTCCAAGTGGAGGTACCATACCAGCTGCCATTACTGCTGCCATTATAGTTGAAGGCTGACCTGCTGCTATAGTTGCTGTTGCAAAAGCATAAGCTGCCTTGTTTACTGGACCACCCATATCAAGAGCCATCATACAACCTAATATTATACCTAAAAATACTGCACTAGTTCCTTGTAATCCATTAAGCCAAGCTGCCATAGCATCATTTATAGATTTTACTGGACCACCTAAAACTAAAACCATTATAATTCCTATAATTGCTGTAGAAAGAACAGGTAATACTAAAACTGGCATTAAACCTTCCATAGACTTTGGAAGTTTAATATATTTTTTTAATAAAACTACTACATAACCAGCAATCAAACCTGCAATCAATGCACCTATAAAACCTGCACCTAATTTATCTGCAAGTGCTCCACCAACAAAACCTGGGACTAAACCTGGTCTATCACCTATAGAATAAGCAATATATCCTGCAAGTACTGGAATCATAAGAGCAAATGCTGATTTTCCTGTTGAAAATATTATTTCTCCAAAACTTCCTACATTTTCATAAACGTATATACCACCAAAAGCAAAACCTAAAGCTATTAATATACCTCCTGCTACAACAAAAGGTATCATGTATGAAACACCAGTCATTAAATGTTTATATAGACCTTTTCTTGATTCTTTTTCTTCAGCTTTTATTTTGTTTACTTCTTCTGTTAAATTTTCTTTTGGTTTAGCATTTAAAGCTTTATTTATTAATGCTTTAGGATCTTTTATTGCATCTTTAACAGAAACTTCTACCATTGGTAGACCTTTAAATCTAGACTTGTCTACATTAGTGTCAGCAGCAATAATAACTGCCTTTGCTTCTTTTAAGTCTTGTTCTGTTATAACGTTTTCTGCTCCTACAGAACCCTGAGTTTCTACTTTTATTTCATAGCCAAGTTCTTTAGCTGCCATTTGAAGTGCTTCTGCAGCCATATAAGTATGAGCTATACCAGTGGGACAAGATGTAACAGCTACAATTTTCATATATAAATCCTCCCTTAAAATATAATATATATTCAGGTAAATAGTCTATATAAAAATATAAGAATAATTGCATTGTAAGTTATAAACTATCTACCTTAATATCTTTTAATAAAATATTTTTAGTATATAGATTATGTTATTTATTAAAATTTTTAAAGTTTAAAAAGCTTTTATAAAGTCTTCAAAAGTTTCTGCTTTAAATAACTGCTCTCTTACATCATTATGCATAAGTTTTCTTGATATTTCACTTAAAGCTCTTAGATGTAAATCACTGGATTCTTCTGGAACAGCTATAAGAAAAAATAAATGTGCAGGCTTACCATCCATAGAATCATAATCTATACCTTTATTGCTTCTTCCAAAAACAATAGAAGCTTCTTTAACTGCTGAACTTTTGCCATGAGGAATTGCAATACCCATTCCTATTCCTGTTGAGAACTCTTCTTCCCTTTTTAAAACAGCATCTTTAAATTTTTCTTTATCTGTTACTTTTCCATCTGCTACTAAAATATCTATAAGTTCATTTAAAACTTCATCTTTATTGCTTGCCTTTAGATCAAAATTTACTCTTTCTTTTGAAAACATTTCTCTTGTTGTCATTATTGCTCCTCCTTAACTATAACTTTATCTATTAATTTATCTACTTGTTCTAATGTACAAGCTTCTGTTCCTTCTAATGTTACAGAGGCCGCCCCACTTGCATTGGCAAACTTTAACGTATATTCATCGCTAAAGTTTTTTATTATGCTGTATACTAAAGCTGCAACCATAGAATCTCCTGCTCCAACTGTACTTTTAACAGTCACTTTTAGTCCATCACATTTTAGTACTTTATTTTCTGTTACATAAACTGCTCCTTTATCCCCTAAAGAAACAAGTACTTTTTTTATTCCATAATTTATAAGTTTTTTAGAAGCCTCTATTATAGTTTCTTCTTTTTCTTCATCTAAATCCATAAGTTTTTTTAATTCATGTATATTAGGTTTTATTATATCTGGTTTTTCTTTAATTCCTTTTTCTAATAATTCCCCTTCAGCGTCTAATATAGTCACTGCACCTTTCTCTTTTGCTATTTTAATAAGTTCACCATAAATATTAGAAGGTACACTTGGACTTACTCCTCCAGATAAGACTACTATATCATCTTTTTTACATAAATCACTAAAAGTTTTTATAAAATCTTCTAACTCTTTATTCTTTATAGAAGGTCCTGCTTCGTTTATATCTGTATATACCTTATTAACACTATCTACTACTTTTGTGTTAGTTCTTGTACTTTCATTTATATGAATAAATTTAGAAGAAATTTTTCTGTTATTTAATTCTTCTATAAAATAGCTTTCCCAAATACCGCCTAAAAATCCAGTACAAACAGAATCTACATTAAAATTTTTAAGAACTTTTGATACATTTATTCCTTTACCACCTATATCGTATCTGATATTTGATACTCTATTTACAGCACCTAATTTAAAATTTTCAATAGTTAATGTTTTATCTAAAGCTGGATTTAAGGTTACAGTTATTACCATCTATATTTTACCGCCTTTCTACTTATATTAGTTGCCTTTATTTATTATTTCAACACCTGCATCTTCAAAGTCTTTTATTATTTCTTCGTCTAAATCTTTACTTGTAATAATTGCAGTTACAGCCCTAATAGGACTTATGACAGAAAAACTTACTTGATTAAACTTTGAACTATCAGATACAATATAAACTTTATTAGCAACATTCATCATAGCTTTTTTAGTTTGAGCTTCTATAAAATTTGGAGTAGTTATACCTTCTTCTACAGAAATTCCATTAGCTCCTATAAAAGCTTTATCTACTCTAAAATTTCTTAATACGTTCTCAGTTATATGACCAACCATAGCTCTTGTAATTTTTCTTAAATTTCCTCCCGTAACAACGAGCTCTATATCGTCTTTATTAGAAAGTTCTGAGGCTATATCAATGGAATTTGTTATAACAGTTATATTCTTAGCTTCAATACATTTTGCAATCTCTAAAGTTGTAGTACCTGAATCTAAAATTATAGTATCTCCATCTTCAATTAAAGAAGCTGCAATATTTGCAATAAAAGATTTTTCAGTATGCTTTTCGTCTTCTTTTTCTTTAAATGTAGGTTCAAAATTAGTTTTTTTAATTCCTACAGCACCACCATGGGTTCTTTTTAAAAGTCCCTTTTCTTCCATATCTTGAAGATCTCTTCTTATTGTAGATTCTGATACATTAAATATGGCTGATAATTCATTAACTTTTATACTTCTTTTTTGATCTAATAATTCTGCTATTTTTTGCTGTCTCTCTTCTACAAACATAGAAGTTCACTCTCACTTTTGATTATTTATTCTTATTTATGCTCATTTCTTTTTATTGATTAAATTATATATCATTTTTCCTTTTAAATCAATACGTTTTCTATAGTTTTAAAAAATTTTTTGCTTATAAAAAAATCAATTAAATTAATCCATTCGCTCATATATGAGCATAATAAAAAATAATTGATTATTTTTTATCAAAATACTTTTTAAATATAATCACATTCATTTAAATTCAACTCATAATTCTTCCAATTCACCAACTATAAATAATGTTTTTGCACAACAGCACAGCAATAGTTATAATTTATTTGAAAAATATGATAAGAATTTTCTATATAAAATATAATAATTTATTTAAATATAATTAATTTATTTTGTTGTTTATTAATTTATTTTTATCATTTTTTGTATTTTATTATTTATTTAAATTTACTTATTCCCGAATAATTGATATAATAAAAATATACAGGAGGTGTATATTGCAATGTTTGCTTTTGAAAGACATGATAAAATAATGGACTTATTAAATAAAAAGAAACAAGTAACCGTTTTGGAATTAAGTGAGCTGTTAAACGTTTCCGTAAGTACTATAAGAAATGATTTAACAAAATTAGAGAAGGACGGATTTTTAACAAAAACTCATGGCGGTGCAGTACTTCAAAAAGACGACGATAAATATATAGCATTTACTGAGAGAATGACAAAACATATAAAAGAAAAAGAAGCTATTGCTAATGAAGCTGTAACTTTAATAAATGATGATCAATCCATAATTTTAGATGCTAGCTCTACATCTTTAGCTTTAGCTAAAAAGCTTCATAATTTTAAAAGATTAACAGTAATAACAAATGGATTATATACAGCTTTAGAACTTAAAGATAATCCAAACATAAAAGTAATTTTAACAGGTGGATTAGTTACTCCTGGGTCTTTTTCTTTAGAAGGTTTACTTGGTGAAAATTTAGTAAAAAGCATTCATGCAGACTTATGTTTCATGTCTGCTAAAGGTTTTACTATAAAAGAAGGGTTAACAGATTTTAATATATATGAAGCTGAACTAAAAAAAATGTTGGCTAAAAAAAGTAATAAACTTATAGCATTACTTGATCACTCTAAACTTGATATGATATCAATAGCAAGTTTTTCACCTGCTTCAGATATATATAAATTAATTACAGATGAAAAGGCTCCAAAACAGTTAATTGAAAAATACAAATCATCTAACATAAACATTTCTGTGGCAAGCTTAAAATAAAATACTATATAAAAATGGTTTTTATTATAGAAACCATTTTTATATAGTATTTTATTAACATATTTAACTTTTATGCTTTTATAATTTATTAGAACTTAATTTGATTTTTTAACTTTTAATTTTATCTAAATAATCTTGCATCCCTATATTTTAGTAATCCATCTTCCCCTAGTACATTTACTTCTCCAGAAATAAGAGGGCTTACATAATTTATCATTTCTTTTTTTACGCCATTCTCACTTTCATTTATCCAGTCTAAAGGAACATGTTTCACTTTATTACACACTTCTTTAAGTTCAATAAGTGTGGTAGTTGATTTATATACATTATCTTCTACTCTTTTTATTGCTGTCATATATCCATTATAATCCTGTAATGCATATTTTACAGAGTCTCTCCCTACCATTTCAGCTTCATCCAAATCTGTTTTAGAAGCAATATGCATTGCACATCTTTGTATTACCCCAACTTCTGTAAGTTTTACGCTATTTGTAATACTTGTTTTAATTAATGTTTGCAAAAATTTTCCTATACCTCCAAGTTGTTTATGCCCAAAAGCATCAGTTGAATAACAATTCTCTTCTACATTTATATATTCTCCATTTTTACCTTTGATGCCCTCAGAGGTTACAATTAAAAGCTTATTGTTTTCTTCAATACTAGTTTTTACATCTTGTAAAAACTTTATTCTATCAAACTTCATTTCTGGTAAATATATAAGCTGATTAATATTTGGAACCGTTTCTTTAAGAATACCAGTAGAAGCTGCTATCCAGCCAGCATCTCTTCCCATAACCTCCATTATCATAATTGATTCTTTTTCATATGTATTTATATCAAACCATAATTCTAATCCTGTATTTAAAATATATTTAGATGTACTTGCAAATCCTGGACAATGATCAGTACCCATAAGGTCATTATCTATAGTTTTAGGTACTCCTATTATATTTATATCATATCCTATATTTTTTACGTATTCACTTATCTTACAAGCTGCATCCATAGAGTCGTTTCCACCTATATAAAAAAAATATTTTATATTAAACTCCTTAAAAATTTGTATTATTTTTTCATAATCTCTACTATTATCTTTATAGTGAGCAAGCTTATATCTACATGATCCTAATGCTGAAGATGGCATATATCTTAAAGCTTCTATTGAATCTTTTGAAAACTTATCTATATCAATTATATTTTTATCTAAAATGCCTTTTATCCCATAAAGACCTATAAAAATTTTATCAAATGATTGCAATGATAAAGATTCTTTTATAATTCCATAAACTGATGAATTTATAACAGTAGTTGGGCCTCCAGATTGAGCTATTAAGCAATTCCCTTTTATTTTCTTCAATTTATAGCCTCCTTTACTTATATATAATATAAAAGCCAGCTTTATAAGTTGGCTTTTATAAAAATTTAATTTATTTCTAACAACTTTTACATTTATTTAAAAATTTATTTTCATATTCGCTTATTCTATTAACCTTAGCAGTAGAGTTCCCCCCTTGAAATTCCGACTTTAACCAAATATTTACTAAATTTTTTGCTAATTCTTCTCCTATTACTCTTGCCCCCATAGTCATAATTTGTGCATCGTTACTTTTTCTTGACCTTTCAGCTGAATATGGATCATGACATACTGCAGCTCTTATTCCAGGAACTTTATTGGCAGTTATTGCCATACCTATTCCTGTACCACAAAGTAATATTCCTCTTTCATTTTCTCCGTTAACTATAGATTGTGCTACTTTTACTGCTACATCTGGATAAAGTGAAGGTTTTGTATCGTAAACACCAAAATCCTGCACTTCTTCCCCTAGCTCCATCAAATATTTTTTTATACTTTCCTTTAATTGAAATGCTGCTTCATCGCAACCTAATGCTATTTTCATGTTTGCCCCCTCCTTAATAATACATTTAAATTTTTTATATATTTTATTTTTTATAAGCTTTATTCTTTATAAGAATTTAAAGTTGTCTCTATCATACTTTTAAAATTTTCTGCTTTTAGACCAAATCTACCTATAAATAATCCATCTATGTCATTATACTTAGTAAGGACTTTTGCACTTTCAGGACTTACAGAACCTCCATATATAATTCTTACATTTTCAGAAACTTCACTCCCATATTCTTCTTTTATAACATTTCTTATAAATTCATGAACACTTTGTACATACTTTGGATTAGCAGCTTCTGATTGACCAATAGCCCAAACAGGCTCATAAGCAAATATAATTTTTTTCATTTCTTCTTTTTCAAGACCGTTTAATGCCCAAAGAACTTGTGTTTTTAATTTTATATTTTGAAGTTTATTATCTAAATCTTTTTGAGTTTCTCCAATACAAACAATAGGAACTAAATCATACTTATAGCAAAGCTTTACCTTTTTGTTTACTATTTCGTCAGTTTCATTAAATAAAACTCTTCGTTCAGCGTGTCCAATTTCTACATAAGCACATTCTAATTCTTTAAGTATATTTGCTGGAACTTCTCCTGTATAAGCTCCTTTTTCTTCAAAACACATATTCTGAGCTCCCCAGCCTATATTGCTACCTTTAAAAACATCTGCAATAAATTTAATCATTGGGAAAGTAGGCAATATAAAAATTTCTACATCTTCTACATTTCCTAAATTTTCTTTTATTTGTTCTGCCAGTTTAATTCCATCTTTTATTGAATTTATATGCATCTTCCAGCTAGACCCCACAATTTTTTTCCTCATATACATTTCTCCTTATAAAATTATGTTCTTGTCTTATTTTATTAATTCTTAATTCCTTATTTAAATAATATCATTCATAAAGTTTTTTATAAAACGGATTTTACCATCATATTTCCTTTATTAAAAAGATTATTTCGCTTTAAGCTTGTTTATCTTTTATTATCTTAGTTTATCTTTTTTTATTTTATTTTGTTGTTTTTTATTTTATTTTATTTTTATTTTTGTCATCATATTTTAAAATTTATAATTTCTATATTTTTAAGTTATTTATAAAAGCTGTCTTTATTTAGAAAATACTTTCTATTTAAAGACAGCTTTTCGCTTTATTCCTCTATAACTCTATAATTTGAATGATTGTTCCTTCATGTATTTTAGTTATTTTTTTATCTTCAAGATACAAAGTCCCCGGGAAATTAGCTACTTTAGATCCATCAAATTTTAATGTAACATGAGCTATATCTTCTAAATTTTTTTGTACAATATCACCTACAGCAGTAATCTTATAACATTCATTATCAATTTTTAAAATTTGACCTTCTTTTATAATTCCGTTAACTTTTTTATTTTTAATAGTATAACTATATTCTTTTATTTGGGTCATAACAGATTCTTCAGAAAATAAAAGTATAATTTTTTCAGCTATGAATTTATCTACATAAGCTCCTACATTTGAAATTTTATTTTCATATATAATATTCATAAGCATTTCGTTAATCTATTAAAAGATTAACTCCTCCTTTTTAACTTTATTTTTAATCAATAGCAGCTCTAGCTCCTTGTAACTGTAATTCTTTTTCTTTTTTCTTTTTAAGTTTTCTATCTAAATAAGCTGTAATAAAAGGACATAAAAATAGTGTAATTATTGAAGCAGTTGCAATTTGTGCAGTAGCCATCTGAACGAAAGGTGCAAAAGTTGGATCTGCCGCAGCTACTGCTGCAGGAGTCATCGCCGCATTAAGAGCTGTTGTTCCTATTGCTGCCCCCATTGCGTTTCTATCTTTCTTTTTAAGAAACAAGTTAAATAAAAAGTAAAATACAATCCCTAAAGCTGCCGAAAGTAATCCTAAAACGATTCCAGAAGCACCAGCACTTACTATAGTAGATATATTTGTACTAGACCCTATTGCAATTGTCATAAAAAATGTAACTATAGGTTGAGCTGATTTACAAGTTTCTCTAAATCCAGAATCTAAATTACCCCATATAAATCCAATTAATAATGGAACAATAGTTGCAACAAGAGCCATAAATGGTATATTAGCAAGTCCAGTTGCCCCTAAAGCTATAAGTGTAAAAAACGGTCCATCATTTAATGAAAGAATTGAAATTGCACCAGTATCAGTAGCATCTCCAAATTGTGAAGATAAAGATATATAAAGGGAACCATTTGAATTGGTTATAGCCGCTATAAAAACCATAGGAGTTAATCCTAATACACCCATAGGTCCCCAAATTTTTCCTACTGCATAACCTATTAAAACACCTACTAAAAATTTAATTCCTGTTAAAACTACTCCTTTATATAAAGGCATGCCAACTTGTTTAACATCTATTGTAGAACCACATAATATAAGAAATAATCCCATCATTGCAGGTTGCCCATTTTTAAATAATCCTGTTGTGAAACCTCCAATTTCAAAAAATTGAGGAAATATTGTATTAATTAATACTGCAATTATTAAAGGTATAATGACTAGTCCTCCGGGCATTTTTTTCATTTTTTCTAACAATCCTAAATCTTTCATTTTTATTCAACTCTCCTTTTTTAATATTTTTTACGGGATTGCTTATAAATCATTTCAACAGCATCTACAGCTGTATTTTCTGTACCTGTTAAACCTCCTTTCCCAATAATAGCGAGCCCTTCATATTGTCCGCCTATTATAGTACCTAAATCAGTTTGAGGAATTACATAATTAATTAGTTTTATTCCATTAGCTCCTATGGTTCTTAAGGTTGTAACCATAGTATCACCACCAGTCATATATAATCCTTTAACTTTTTTACCTATTTTCTTATCATCTAAAACTTTCTTTACTATTTCTCCTAATCCTTTATTAATCTTTTCTGCTGCCTGTCCTTTTTGTAAATTATATTTAGCTTCAATTTCTTCCAAATTTAATACATCTGATGTTACAGCAGTTTCGATTATTAAAACTTTATTTTTATCTTGATTTGCTACATCTAAAACCATATTTGCTTTTAAATTAATTTCTTTGTAAGAATTTTTTTCTTCTATTAATTTTAATGGATCAACTGAGATGGAACTTGAATAATCTTTATTAGATAATATTTGTATTTGATTTTTAGTTATAGGTGTGGCACTTCCTGCTACTACAATTACTTTTCCTTCTTCTTTAGAAATGTCTATTGTTTCTTTATCAGAAACTACATTTTCTCCAGTACCTAATCCTCTAAGTACAGCAAGTTTTTCTGTAAATGGTCCCGGGTCTATAGCTAACACTTTCCACTCTAACTCTAAAACAGATTGAGCAATTAATTCAATATCATCTAAAGAAACAGCATCAACTATAATAACTGTTGATCCTTTTTCCCTTTCTTCAACAAGAGCTTTTTTAACATATTCTTTCCCAGCAAGAATAGATGCTAACTGTACCTGTCCAATCTTTCTATTTGTCTGTTTAGAATATAGTGTAGGAATATGTGTTTCGTTAATTGGAGTTCTTACATCTTTTGCAACTGCTGTTTTTGATAAAGCAACTCCATTTATTATTGAATATCCTCCTACTAATATTCTGTTTGATTGAGGCATAGCTGGAACCATAACTGCTATAGTATCTTCATCAAGTTCCTCTAACATAGCATCTACTTCAAAGCCAATTCCACCACGCATAGTTGTATCTATTCTTTTAGAAAAGTAAACTGCATTTTGTTTCTTTAGTGCATTTAAAGCTTTTTTTACATTAGCTCTAGCTAATTCTTTGTTTAAAGGTCTGCTATCACTGCTTAAAACAATAGCATCATAATTCTCGTTCATATCTAGCTTATCGCTATCAAAGAAAGCAGCTGTGGATATGCCTGTCCTTGCTAGTAAAACCCCCACAGTAGTAGCTCCTGTTAAATCATCAGCTATTACTCCTAACTTACACATTAAATTACCCCCAAATTATTTATTCTTTATTTAATATTAATTATTTATGCTGCATCATTTTCCAATATCTAGCCGCCACAAGTGTTGATTCTATCAAACTTACAGATTGAGCAATATTTTTACCTGCTATATCAAAAGCAGTTCCATGATCTACAGAACTTCTTAAAAATGGTAATCCAAATGTTAAAGTAACTGATCTTTCAAAGTCTAAAGTTTTACAAGCAATATGACCTTGATCATGATAAAGTGAAAGGATTCCATCATATAAGCCATTTTTACCTTTGTAAAATACAGAATCAGCTGGAACAGGCCCAATAGCATTTATTCCTTCTTTTCGAGCTTCAAGTACTGCTGGTATTAAATTCTTAGCTTCTTCATCTCCAAATAATCCATTATCTGAACCATGAGGATTAAGTGCTGCTACCGCTATTTTAGGTTTTTCTATTCCAAGCTTAGATAATTCATTATGTATTTGTCTTATATTTTCCAAAACCCTTTCCTTAGTAGCATAATCACAAGCAGCTTTTAAAGACATATGTCTACTTACAAAAAATACTCTTAATTTGTGGCAGTTAAACATTGTTAATGCATAAGGAGATTTTGTAAGTTCTCCATAAATTTCTGTATGTCCTGCTTGAGGAACACCTATTAATTTAATAGCTTCTTTGTGAATTGGAGCAGTACCAACTACATCAACTTCTTTATTTAATCCAAGTTCAATTGATTTTAATATAAAATCATATGCCATTTGTCCTGCAAGCTTTTGTACTTTTCCATATTCTATACTTTCAAAGTCATAATCTCCCGTTTCTATAATATCTATAGTTCCATGTTTAAATTTTGCCTCACTTGGTTTTGAAATAATATTTAATTCATAATCACAATTTTTAAGCTTCATTGCCTTTCTAATAGTGCCAGCACAGCCTATAAGCAAAGGTTTACACTCTTTATAAACCTCTTCATTCATTAATGTTCCAACACAAATCTCAGGTCCTATACCTGCTGGATCACCTATAGTTATAGCAGTAATTGGTCTAATTTCATCTATTGCATTCATCATTATTACCTTTCCTTCCCCTTTTTAATAAATATTGTATATTTTTATTTTATATTAATATTATAAATCACTTTTTTGTTTTTTTCAAGCATTTGTTGCTTTTTTATTAATTTATTTTTTTGTTATTTGTTTTATATTATTTTTATTTGTTTTATATTATTTTATTTTGTCTCTATGATTTGTCTTAAATTTTTGAAAAAATAAAAACTCCATGTTCTCTCAAACAATGGAGTTTTTATTAATTTAGTAAAAGTTAATTCTAAATTTTTATATTTTTTCTAAAGTACGTTTTAAAAATTCCCTAGTTCTCTCTTGTTTTGGATTATTGAAAATCTCTTCAGGAGTTCCTTCCTCTGCAATAACACCTTTATCCATAAATACTATACGATCAGATACTTCTTTAGCAAAACCCATTTCGTGAGTTACTATAAGCATTGTAAGTCCAGTTTCAGCAAGTTCTTTCATAACCTTTAAAACTTCTCCTACCATCTCTGGATCAAGAGCTGAAGTAGGCTCATCAAAAAGCATAACATCTGGTTCCATAGAAAGTGCTCTTGCAATAGCTACACGTTGTTTTTGCCCTCCTGAAAGCTGCTTTGGTTTTGCATTTATATATTGCTCCATTCCAACAACCCTTAAATATTTTCTAGCTACCTTTTCTGCTTCTTCTTTTGAGCGTTTTAAAACTTTTACCTGTCCAACTATGCAGTTACTTAATACATTATGGTTATCAAATAAATTAAATTGCTGAAAAACCATGCCAAGCTTTGTACGATAAGCTCTGGTATCATGTCTTTGGTCTAAAATATTCTCTCCTTTATATATTATTTCTCCTCCTGTTGGTTTTTCTAAAAGATTAATACATCTAAGAAGAGTAGATTTACCAGAACCTGATGAGCCTATTATAGAAATTACTTCTCCTTTATTTACATAAAAATCTATGTCTTTTAGAACTTCATGATTTCCAAAAGATTTACTTAAATGATTTATTTCAATTACTTTTTCCATAATTATTCCTCTTCCTTTTATAAATTGCCTTATTTTTTATAAATATCTCTTATACTTGCATTTGATTAGAATTCATAATATAATTTTCAGGTCCATCTAACTTCTTTTCAATATAACGCAAAATTCTTGTAACTGTAAATGTCATTATAAAATAAAGTATGCAGGCAACGAAAAAGGACTCAAAGTATCTAAAATTATTCCCTGCTACAGATTTTGTTTGGAAAAATAATTCTGATACAGCAATTACATTAAGTACTGAAGTATCTTTTATGTTTATTACAAATTCATTACCTGTTGCTGGTAGAATATTTCTAATAGCTTGGGGTAATATTACATTAATCATAGTCTGAAAATGTGTCATTCCTATAGCATGAGCAGCTTCAAACTGACCTTTATCTATAGAAACAATACCTCCTCTTACTATTTCTGACATATAAGCTCCTGTATTTATAGATACTATAAGTATAGCAGCAAAAATTTTATTCATATCTATATTAAAGGCTAAAGCTGAACCATAGTATATTACCATAGCTTGTACAATCATAGGTGTACCACGGAATATTTCTATATAAATTGATAAAATTATATTTATAAATTTTAAAAGTATTTTTGTTATACCTCTCTCTGGTATTGGAGTAGTACGTATGACACCTACAATAAGACCTATTATAAAACCTATAACAGTACCTATCATAGAAATAAACAAAGTCATAGCAGCTCCACGGAGAAACATACTCCAGTTTTCCGTAACTATCTTAACTATCCAATCAAAACTCATTTTGATTCTCTCCTTTTTTATATTTATTTAGCTGCTGGTTGATTTTTAATTGCAATATCCATAATTTCCTTTCTTTCTTCTTCTGAAATTCCTTTTAATATTTCGTTTATTTTTTCAGTTAAACCACTGTTTTTAGCTACACCTACAGCAATTGCAGTATCTTCTTCTGATGTATTAAACCCATCTTTAAACTCTATCATTTTAAAGTTTGGATTTGCACTTTGAGCACTAATCCCTTCAGGACGCTCTGAAACATATCCATCAATCATTCCTGATTCAAGAGCAACTCTCATTGCAGGGAAATTATCCATAGCATTTTGTTTATTTACTCCTTTAATTTGATCTATTACTGAATAATGAAAAGTATTTAATTGAGCAGTTATTTTTGCCCCTGCAAAATCTTGAATTGAATCAGCATTTTCAAATTTTCCGCCTTTTTTTACAACCATAACTAAATCTGATTTATAATAGTTATCTGAAAAATCAATAGTTTCTTTACGTTTAGCTGTTGGTGACATACCTGCTATAATTGCATCAATTTTTCCTGAAGTAACTGCTGGTACAAGTCCATCCCATTCAGTTTTTACTATTACTAACTTTTTACCTAATCCATCTGCAATTTTTTTAGCTATTTCTACGTCATATCCTCCAGCATATTCTGAGCTGCCTTCAATTTTTACAGCTCCATTAGATGAATCTGTCTGAGTCCAGTTAAATGGAGCATAGCCAGCTTCCATTCCTACCCTGAAAATATTTTGATCTTCATCTTTTTTTGCCTTATTTGAACTGTTTGAAGCACAGCCTGATAAAAGCATAATTGCTGATAATGACATTGATATTAATATTGATAATTTCTTTTTCATAATTACTGATTCTCCTTTTATTATTTATAACTTATTTATTAAGTATTAATTATATTTTGCATATAAAAAAGACCTAAGGTAAACTTAGGTCTCAATACACACACTTTGAGCTAAGCCCCTCTTCTTTCCCAAAATGAGATAGCACAACTTAATAAACCGGGATGTTTATTAAGACAGTCCTACAGCTCTTAACTGCAGGCCCAGCATGTAATACTGAGAATATTACACACTTCGGCGATATTTCCTTCTCCTTAGCATCATAGCTTTCTCATGCTCCTCTAAAGACTGTTAAATACCGCGCCTCTACCTCATCTACAAAAGATGAGGCTATATATTAAATTGTCAGATATAGTGTACAATAATATATTTTTTAAGTCAATAGTAAATTATGCTATTTATAATTTTATAATATTTTTAAGTTTTTATTCATGAGCTTCTGCATCGGCTTTAGTTTGATGAACTGTCCCATGTGGATGCTCAGGCGGTGCATAAATAGAATATAATTTAAGAGGTTTATCTCCTGTATTAATTATATTATGCCATTTACCAGCAGGTATAATAACAGCATAGTTATCAGAAACTTTAGCTTGAAAACTTAAATTGTCTTTTCTATCTCCAATTTGTGCAAGTCCCTGTCCCTCTTCAATACGTATAAATTGATCAACATTTGGATGAATTTCTAAACCTATATCTTCCCCAACATTAATACTCATTAATGTAAGCTGAAAATGCTTTCCTGTCCATAAAGCTGTACGGAAAGTATTATTTTCTTTAGTGGCTTCTTCAATATTAACTATAAAAGGTTCTGGACCATAATCCTTTAATTTTATGGAAGGGTTATCGTCATCTAATCTAAAAAAATTAAATTTTGCATCATTATCAATTTCATCACTAAAAGGTATAAATTGTTCATCAAATTGTCTTACAAAATTTGGATTATACATCATTGCATTAGTATAATAAGGACATTGATAAATATTATTCATATTATTGGGGCTATACATGCAGTTAAAACATGGATGGGTTTTATAAGTACTATACATACATTAAATATCTCCTTCTTAGTAGGCTTACAATATTATGATATGTATTATATAAAAAAATGTGATTGAAGTAATATTATTTTTTTAACACAAATTTATCTATAGCTTTTGCCACCCCATTATTATCATTTGTATCTGTTATGAAGTCTGCTTTATTTTTTACTATATCAATAGCATTACCCATAGCTATTCCCATGCCTGCAAATTCTATCATTGACAAATCATTTTCGCTATCACCAATTGCTATAATTTTTTCTCTATCTATGCCGTAATAAGAACTTAATATTTCCACAGCTCTTCCTTTTGAAACACCTTTATTAGTAATTTCAATGTTATATTTTGTTGAACTTGCAACTTCTATTTCATCTATTGTTTTTAATTCATCTCTGATTTTTTTTAATTTATTTTCATCTTTGCTCATAACTTCACATTTTATTATATTTTCTTTTTCAAGTTTAAATATATTATCCCATTTAGTCCAAAAGGGCACATATTGAAAGCATAAATTTTTATTAAATATTCCTTTTAATTTTAAATATTGCATAAAAATTCTCCATACTATACTGCTTGAATAAATTTTATCAGGCGTCAAAAAAGTAGGATTAACGTTATATTTTGAAAATACATCTATTAACTTTAAACATACACTTTCTTTTAAAATGTTTTTATAAATAATTTCATCTTTATCTTTTTCTTTTATAAATGCTCCATTTGAAGCAATTACTGGAGATTTTACCCCTAAAAGATTAGAAAAATACTCAGCATCAGTATAAATTCTTCCAGTATTAACAACTATATGAACTCCCATACTATGTGCTTTTTTAATTGTTTCTTTAGATAATTCACTTATACTGTGTTTACTGTTTAATAAAGTCCCATCCATATCTATACAAATTAATTCATAATCCATAAAAATCACCTATCTATTTTACAAATTAAATAAAGTGCAGCTTTTTACTGCACTTTATTATCTTATTATAATTATACCAAATCTTCTCCATTTGTTTCTATAACTTTTTTATACCAATAAAAACTTTTTTTCTTTAATCTATTAAGAGTACCATTACCTTCATTGTCTTTATCTACATATATAAATCCATAACGTTTTTTCATTTCTCCTGTTGATGCACTTACTAAATCTATACAGCCCCATGGAGTATATCCTATTAAATCTACTCCATCAGCTATAGCTTCTTTCATCTCTTTAATATGCTCTCTTAAATAATCTATTCTATAATCGTCATTAATAGATCCATCTTCTTCTATAACATCAACTGCACCTAAACCATTTTCAACTACCATTACAGGTATTTGATATCTATTATAAATATTATTTAATACCCATCTTAATCCTTTTGGATCTATCTGCCATCCCCAATCACTTGATTTTAAATATGGATTTTTTAATCCCATTACAAGATTTCCACCTATTTCTTCTTGATTAGGATCAGCACTTACACAATTAGACATATAATAGCTAAATGTATAAAAGTCTACACAGCCTTCTTTTAATATTTGTTCATCATTTTCTTCCATTACTATATTTATATTTTTTTCTGCAAAATATCTTTTTGCAAATCCAGGATATGCTCCTCTTACTTGAACATCTGAACATAAGAAATTATTTAAATTATCTTTTTGTTGAGCTAATAATACATCTTCTGGATTACATGTAAGAGGATAAGAACACATGTAAGCTATCATACATCCTATTTTAAAATCTTTATTTATCTCATGGCCTAACTTTACTGCTTTTGCACTTGCTATAAACTGATGATGAAGAGCTTGATATCTTAATTGTTCATTATCTTTTATATTATTACTAATTTCACCATCTTCATCTGGCATAATTGCTCCAGCCATAAAAGTTCCAAAAGGCATTGTTAAAGCATTAATTTCATTGAAAGTTAACCAGTATTTTACTACATTTTTATATCTATTAAAAATAACTTCACAGTATTTAACATAAAAATCCACGAGCCTTCTATCTGCCCATCCATTATATTTTTTAGCTAAGTTAAAAGGTGTTTCGTAATGGGATATTGTAACTAAAGGTTCAATATTATATTTTTTTAATTCTGCAAATACATCATCATAAAATTTTAATCCTTCTTCATTTGGCTTTTCATCATCACCATTTGGGAATATTCTTGACCAAGCAATAGACATTCTAAATGTTTTAAAACCCATTTCTGCAAATAATTTAATATCTTCTTTATAACGATGGTAAAAATCTATAGCTTCATGATTTGGATAATATGTCCCATCTTCTAAAACAGGAGTAATCCTTCTAGGTGTAGTATTTGTTCCTGCAGTCAAAACATCAGCTATACTTAAACCCTTTCCTCCTTCATTATAACCTCCTTCAAGCTGATTAGCAGCTGTTGAGCCTCCCCATAAAAATCCTTCTGGGAATTTTTTTAATATATTATTCATTGTTTTTTCTCCTCTCTTTTTTTGTTTTATATTTTAAATCATTATTGTTAATAAATCTTCTCCATAATTAATATTCTTTTTATCTGTTTCAATAATATCTAAATAATTACTTGAATTTGTAATTACTACAGGTGTTGTTAATAAATATCCTTCTTTTTTTATAGCTTCAATATCAAATTCTAATATTACCTGACCCTTTTTTATATGATCTCCTTGTTTTGCCTTAGGATAAAAATATTTTCCATCTAATTGAACAGTATTCATTCCTATATGAATTAATATTTCAGAACCTTTATCGCTTGTAATTCCTAAAGCATGTCCTGTTGGAAATAATGTAGTTAAAATTCCATCTACTGGAGCAACTATTTTGCCTTCTTTAGGTTCAATTGCAACGCCTTTTCCTAAAGCACCTTTTGAAAAAGCCTCATCTTCTACTTCATATAAAGATTTAACTTCTCCCTTAACTGGACTTGATACTACTTCTTGTTTTATTAAAACATCTCCATTATTTGTATTTTTATCTACTTCTTTATTTTCTTCTTCATCTTTAAATCCAGCAAACATCATTAATAAAAAGCCTAATACAAAAGCTACAATTATAGCTATAATAGCACCGTAAAATCCTTTATCTATTCCATTAGGTCCAATATAACTTGGTATCCCAAATATTCCTAGTCCACCTATCATATAAGTTTTAGTTCCCATAAGTCCTATTATACCACCACCTACTGCAGCTGCGATACAACTTAATATAAATGGTTTTTTACGTGGCAAAGTTACACCATAAATAGCTGGTTCTGTAACACCAAAAATACCTGAAATAAATGCTGGTATAGAAAGTGATTTTAACTTTTTATCTTTTGTTTTTAAAAGTATTGCTAAAACTACACCTATTTGAGCAAATGAAGCTGCAAAAGTTCCTGCAAGAATTGGATCATAATGAAGTACTGCTAAGTTGTTTATTGCTATAGGAACAAATCCCCAGTGTAATCCAAATATAACAAATACCTGCCAGAAAGCACCCATAAAAACTCCTGCAATAACAGGGCTGAAGTTATATATATAAAGTGTTAATGTACCAAGTAATTTACCTGCCCAAGTTGCTATAGGTCCAATTATAATTAATGCTAAAGGAGCAACTACTAATAAAGTAAAAAATGGAACTAAAAATGTTTTTACTACATCTGGTATTATCTTTTTAAATAATTTTTCAACTTTAGATCCTATATACACAGATAATATAATTGGAATAACGCTTGAAGAATAATTCATTAATATAACTGGAATACCTAAAAATGTTATATATACAGGTGATTCAAAAAGCGTTCCTGCAAATATTGTATATAATGGTTTTCCCGCCATTATTGTAGTAAATGTTGGATAAACAAGTATAGCTCCTAGTGACATACCAATAAATTGATTTACATTAAACTTTTTAGCTGCTGTAAAACCTAAGAATATTGGGAAAAAGTAAAACAAGCAGTCCCCAATGGCATTTAAAATTTGATAAGTTCCTGAAGTATTTGTAATTAAATGTAATGCTACAAACAAAGCATTAAAACCTTTTATCATACCTGTTGCAGCCAATACCCCTAAAGTTGGTGAAAATACACCAGAAATTGTATCTATAAATGCATTAAATAAACTCTTTTTCTCCTCTGAAACTGTTTCTTCGCCGCCTCCTGTCTGAAATCCTCCTACAGCCACAACATCAGCATATACATCTGGTACATGATTTCCAATAACCACTTGATATTGACCACCGCTTTTAACTACAGTTACAACTCCATCCATTTTCTTTAAAACTTCTGTATTTGCCTTGCTTTCGTCCTTTAATTTAAAACGTAAACGAGTAATACAGTGAGTTAAGCTAATTACATTTTCTTTTCCACCTACATTTTCAATAATATCTTTTGCTAGTTTTTCGTATTTCATAAAACCATCTCCTTTTATTTTTTTATATAAAAAAGCGAGACCAATAAAATAGTATAATATAAATATTTTATACTACTTAGATGGTCTCGCCTGCTTTACCAGTAACAATCCAAAACAATATTATATTTTTATCTTTGAGTTATACGCTGAATATGAATTGTTAAATATAGTTTTTCTTCATCTGTTAGTTCTATTCCTAAATATTTTTCTATTTTTAACATACATTCATAAGCTTTTTTATACTTTGTTTTAACCTTTTTTAGTAAAAAATCATCTTCTACTTCATTTATCTGTTCTTTTTTATTTAACCTTTGGAAAAAAAATCTTAAATGTGTAACAAATCTTTCATAGCTTATTGATTTTTCATCTAAAGTTATACCATAAGTATACCTTACAATGTTTAAAATATCTTGTATTTTTTTAGTTTGATCAGCTATGTTTTCTATATTAGAAAATGAATTATTTATTTGAGCATTTATTAAATGCAGGGCTATATTTCCTGCCTCATCTTCTGGAAGTTTTTTACCCAATTCACTTTCTATAAATTCTAATGCTTTTAATCCAATATTATACTCTTTAGGATAAAATTTTTTAATCTCCCAAATTAAAGGGTTTGAATTTTTTATACCTTCATCAAACAGTTTAATAGTATTGTAAATATGATCAGTGAGGGTAACATATAAATAATCATTTAATTTAACATTTAATATATTTTTTGCATATTCAATAATGTCATAACACAAAGAAACATATTCTGAAGGGACATCTTCTAGTAATAGCTTAAATTTTTCTGAAGCATCTTTTTGTTTAAGAATAAATATCTTTTCAATTAGATTTTCGTCTACTTCATCGCCTACACTTTTTTTAAATGCAATTCCACAACCCATAATAACAATCTCATTTTTATTTGAATCTTTTGCTACTATAGCATTGTTATTAAATATCTTTTTTATTATCATATTTTCCCCCCTTTTTTCAATCTATATTTTTAACAAAAAAGCCTTAACTTATTAACATAGATAAAATAAATCCATGTTAATAAGTTAAGGTCTCGCCTGATCGAATCAGTAACAATCCAAAATCCTTATAAACGTTTTCTGATATATAAAGAATAACTTATTTTATTTTAATTGTCAATATTTTTTTTGTATTTTTTAATTTTTTATCTCTTATTTTTGTAGACTATTGTAAAATAGCCGCAAATCTTAGTGCTTTTTGTATATTTATATTTTAATAAATTTAATCAAAGCCCTTAATTTACGGCTATTTATTATATTTTAAAGATTTTGAACTTTTGATAGTTCTTCTTCCAAAGATATTATCCTCTTATTTAGTATTGGATGTATTAAATAAGGTGCTATATCACTTAATGGTTTCAATACAAATAATCTCTCATGCATTCTTGGATGAGGTACTGTAATCTCTTCAGATGATGTTATTATATCATCATAAAGAAGTACATCTAAGTCTATAGTTCTAGGTCCCCATTTTATAATTCTCTCTCTTTTTAATTCTTTTTCAATATTAAGCAAAAATCTAATTAATTCTTCAGGTGTAAGTAAAGTTTTTATTTCTGCTGCACAATTTAAAAATTCATCTTGATCTAAATATCCAACAGGTTTTGTATTGTATATATTTGATACTTTCTCTACTCTGCATTTATCAGTATTTATGTATTCTAAAGCCTTTTTTATATTTTCCTCTTTATCTCCCATATTAGAACCAAGACCTATATAAGCTTTATGCCAATACCTTTCAATTTCTACGGCAGCATAATCTAACGACTTTCCAATAGGTGCCCATGGCTTTTTTACTAATACTTTAACTCCTTCTGCTTGATAATAATTAAGCAAAATAAAATTTGCTAAAGCTTCAGCAGATTTTTCAATCAAATTATAGCTTTCCTTTGTAAATTCTCTTTCTATATCATGACAAAGCTTTGCATAATTTACTGTTGCATTTAAATTATCTGTTTTCCCTGCCTCTCTTAAACTAAGACTAATCTCTATGGATATTAAAAATTTTTGTCCCATATTTTTTTCTTCTTTATTAACACCATGAAAAGCATATACCTCTAAATCTTTTATATATATTTTGTCCATAAATCCACCAACCCAAATAATTATTTTCTAACAATAGCATCTGTCATTATACATGCTCTTTTATTTTGTATAATATCATGAACCCTTACAAAATCACAATTTTTCATTATCCCTATAACTGTTGTAGCTATAGTTCCCTCTACTCTATCTTCAGGAGGGAGGTTTAATGTATTTCCTATCATTGATTTTCTTGATGTCGCTAACATTACAGGATAACCTAAAGTAGTTAATTTTTCTAATTTATTCATAACAATTAGATTTTGATTATAATCTTTAGCAAAACCAATACCAGGATCTAAAATAATTTTATCTGGACTTACTCCTGCTTTTAAAGCAATTTTTATACTTTCTTTCAAATCATTAATAATATCATCTATAATATTATTATAAATATTATTATTTCTATTATGCATTAAGCAGCATGCAGCATCATATTTAGCCGCTACTTGTGCAATTTTAGGTTCTCTTTTAAATCCCCATACATCATTTATAAGAGATGCTCCTTCTTTAACAGCTATTTCAGCCACATTAGCTTTATATGTATCTACAGAAATAGGAACATCTATCTCTTTTGCTAAAGCCCTTATTACAGGTATTACCCTTTTTATTTCTTCTTCTTCACTTACAGGAATATGATTTGGTCTTGTAGATTCCCCTCCGACATCTATAATATCTGCTCCTTGCTCAACCATTTCTTTAGCACGTTTTACAGCACTTTCAAGTGTATTAAATTTTCCACCATCAGAAAAAGAATCCGGCGTTACATTAAGTATTCCCATAATATAAGTCCTTTTGCCAAGTTCAAATTCACTTTTACCTATTTTTATAATTTTACTCAACTAAAATCACCTCTTTCTTTAGTTATATATCAAATATAAATATTAAATTTTAAACTTTACTATATTATTTATTTTTTCACTACTTATAAACATAATAATCATCAATATTAAAATGAATACCGGATAAAGCCCCATTCCTATCTTCCCAAAAATCAATCCAAGAACTGGCGGCACTAAAGTTGTGCCAATGTAAGCACTAGCCATTTGTATACCCATAAGCCTTGAAGAATTGCTTTTACCAAAACGTACCGGTGTTTCATGAAGCATAGAAGGATAAATAGGAGCACATCCCATCCCTATAAAAATAAGACCAAAAAGATTTATATAAGGTTTATCAAAAACTAAAAGCAAAATAGCACCTATACCTATAATAATCTGCCCTGCTCTTATTAAGTCTGTATTTTTAAACTTAACTGTAATAAATCCGCTAACAAATCTTCCTATAGTAATACCTAAATAATACATAGATACCCACGCTGCTGCAACATTAGGAGAAATATTTTTTATCTGCACAAAATAGCTGGCTCCCCATAAACCAGCAGTACTTTCTAAAGCACAATAACAAAAGAAACCTATAAGTGCTGGCAATATTCCAGAGAGTTTGAATATACTTTCTTTTTCACTTTCCTCTTCTAAATTTTCCATTTCACTATCATTATACGTTTTCCAAAGAGGTAAAGCAGCAAACAAAATTATAACTAAACACATCTGAATTATTGATACAGTTAAATAACCTTTATGCCATGAACTTTTTTTAGATATAGCAGCTGACATAATAATAGGACCTAATGTTGCACCAACTCCCCAAAAACAATGAAGCCAGCTCATATGCCTTGCTGAAAAATGCAAAGCTACAAAATTATTAAGTCCAGAGTCAACAGCACCTGCACCAAGTCCTAATGGTATTGCCATTATACAAAGCCATAAGTAATTTTTACTTATAGAAAAACCAAACAAAGCTACAGCAGTCATAAAAACACTTATTAGTGTAAGTTTTCCAGTACCTAATTTTTTAATTAATTTACCACTTATTAAACTTGAAACAATAGTACCTCCAGATATAATCATAGATATTAATCCTGCTCCTTGTATTGGCAAAGAAAAATCACTTCTTATAGCAGGCCATGCAGCTCCAAGCATAGAATCAGGAAGTCCTAAGCTTATAAAAGCTATGTAAATAATAATTAATAATAATGTTACCATTTCTCTTATACCCCTAAATTAATTTATTTAGTCCCCAAAATTGTTAGTATATAATGTTGAAGTTTTTATTTTCTTCTTTCCAATTACAACTTTCTCTTGCAGAGCATTTAAAACAGTTTCTAGATTTTTTATCACTAAAATAAATAATACTTGCTAATTTATTTTCATTATTATCTAAATTTCTATGTTCTGAAATAGCTTTAGTTATTTCATTTATTTCTTCTTCATTATAATTAGCTGATTTGAGAATATCAATTGATAATTCACAGCCAGCAATATTATGAGGAATTCCTTGTTCATATTGTTTTAATCTTCCAATATCATGTAAAAGAGCTGCAGCATATATAATATCCTTTTTTATATTTAGTTTATTTTCTAAATTTATAATATAAGCAATTCTTGCTACATCTAAAAAATGTTCTATATTATGCTTGCAATAAATTCTATCTTCTTCATAATTTTCAATTTTTTTAATACATTCAATATAAAACTTATTATTAAGTATTATATTTATTCTATCTATATTTTCATTCATCTCTTTCACCCTAATCTCTAATAAGCTCAAGAGCTTCTTCTCTAAGTTTTAAATTTTCTTCAAATATTCCTCTGGCTGTTAAAGTTTTAGTTTTACTTCCTGGCTTTTTAATTCCTCTCATATTCATGCATAGATGTTCAGCCTCTATTATAACTATAACACCTTGTGCATCAAGATATTTTTTTAATGCATCTGCTATATCAGAAGTCATTCTTTCTTGAAGCTGTGGTCTTTTTGCATATACTTCTACAGTTCTAGCAAGTTTACTTAACCCTGCAACCTTACCATTTGGTATGTAAGCTATATGGACTTTCCCATAAAAAGGCAAAAAATGATGTTCACACATGGAGTAAAAAGGTATGTCCTTTTCAATCACTATATCATTATTTTTAACAGAAAAAGTTTTAGACAAATGCTTTTTTGCACTTTCATCTATACCTGAAAATATTTCTTCATACATTCTTGCTATTCTATCAGGAGTTTCAATAAGCCCCTCTCTTTTAGGATCTTCACCTATTGCTTCAATTATCATTTTTACTGCTTCTTTTATTTTGTTATGATCTATCATGACTTAACTCCTTTTTTAGCTTTATTGTTTTTAATATATTCATTATAATAGTTCCTTATTTCTTCATAAATTTTGTGTTTGGGAAAATATAAATTCTCAAATTGTCTAACCCACATAACACCAAGCAAGCTGTTTGTAATAAACATTCCCTTGCATTGTTTAATAACACTTAATGGTATTTTCCCTTCAATTATATTAAATTTTGAACCTAATTTATTAATAATAAAATTACGGACAACTCCATTTAAAAGTCCACATTCTACGGAAGGCGTTAATATAAAATCATCTAAAATTATGAATATATTTGACATAGTTCCTTCTGTAATATAATCATTTATATTCAAAAATACAGCTTCATCAAATCCTTGCTTTTGCCATTTCTCTTTTTCAATTATATTTTCAAGGTAATTAAAACTTTTTAAACTCACAATTGGGCTTTCAGGATTTTTTTTAATGCTGCTTAATTTAATTTTAAATCCTCTATCGTAATAATCTTCTGTATACTTTAGCTCACGTGCACTTAAAATTATATTTTTTTCAGAAACCATAATTTTAAGTGCACAATTTGTAACTCCACATATATTATCATAAACCATTTTTGAATTAACTTCATTATTAATTTCTAATTTTTTAAGACCTTTATTTAATCTTTCTAAATGTTCATCTAAAAAAACAGGTTCTTTTAAAATAAGAATAGTTTCAAATAAGCCTTTACCAAAAAAGAAACCACTGTCATATTCTATAATAGGCTTATCATTTTTTATTAAATTGATTATCATATAGGCCCTTCTTTCCCAAGAACTTTCATAAGAGCAGCCGCCTTATGAAGAGTTTCTTCATATTCAAAAGCACAATCAGATTCCCATGTAATTCCTCCTCCAACACCAAAAGACGCTTTACCTTCCATCATTAATATAGTTCTTATTATTATGTTTAAATCAATGTTACCATCAAAACCTATATACCCTATTGAACCCGTATAAATATTCCTTCGAGCCTTCTCAAGTTCATTAATTATCTCCATAGAACGTATTTTAGGTGCTCCAGTAATAGATCCCCCAGGAAAGCATGCTTTAATACAATCAATGCTGCTTTTTTCATCTTCAAGTTCTCCAATTACAGTAGATACTAAATGATGTACTGAAGGATATGTTTCAATTTTAAACATTTCTTTAACTTTTACTGAATGAGGTTTGCATACTTTGCTTAAATCATTTCTCTCTAAATCTACAATCATTAAAAGTTCAGATTTATCTTTTTCGCTATTTTTGAGTTCTTTTAAAAATAATTCATCTTCTTTATTATTTTTTCCTCTTGGTCTTGTGCCTTTTATTGGGCGAGTTTCTACTAGTCTATCTTTAATTTTTAAAAACCTCTCAGGCGACGAAGATAAAATTGCAAATTCATCCAAATTCATAAATGCAGAAAAAGGAGCAGGATTAATATGCCTTAAGTCTTTATAAACTTCATAAGGCTTTCTTTTACAATCACAAGTAAATCTTTGCGACAAATTAAGAACATAAGTATCCCCATTTCTTATATATTCTTTTACTTTATTTACAGTGTTTATATATTCTTCTTTAATAAAATTAGATTTAAAAATTTTTTTATTAATATTATAGTCTGCATCATCGTAAACAATTTTTTTGCCATTTTTTATTTTGTTCTCTATTTCATTAATACTAGAACAAGTGTCTTTAAGTATTCCTAACGCTGTAATATAAGTTTTTTTTAATAAATTATCAACAATAATTATATTATCATAAAAATTAAAATATAAAGAAGGTATATTAATATCTTCATGAGCTTTTTTAGAGATATTTTCTATCTCCATTCCAATATCATAAGAAATATATCCAATTCCTCCAGCTACAAAAGGTAATCCTGTTTTATTTTCAATATTATATTCTTCTAAAATATAATTTAATTTTTTAAATATATCTCCCTTTTCAATTACATCATTATATTTTATCAATCCATTTTTTGCTTTTAAAGTCAAAAATGGATTGATACCAATAAATGAATACCTGCCAAGATTAGAAAAATCACTTCCACTATCTAAAATAGCCGAATTAATTTCATCTTTAAAAATAGAATATATATCAAATGGATCTAGCAAAGTATTAATAGTTTTAATTGATAATTTCAAAATGTATTCCTCCTGCCTCTAACTTCCAATAAAAAGTTTTTTAGCATCTGATGTCCATATTCTGTAAGTTCAGCTTCAGGATGAAATTGAACACCTTCAATTAAGTATTTTTTATGTTTAACTGCCATAATTACACCATCTTCAGTTTCAGCAGTAATTTTAAGCTCTGACGGCAAAGTATGTTTATCAACTATTAATGAATGATATCTTGTTACATTTATAGGATTTTTAAGTCCTTTAAAAACTCCCTGACTGTTATGATAAATAGGGGTTACTTTCCCGTGAACAGGTTTTTCCCCTTTTATTATTTTACTGCCAAAATAGCTGCAAATTGTCTGATGCCCTAAACAAATTCCAAAAATAGGAGTTTTTTCTTTAAAATAATGTACTACATCTAAACAAATACCCGCTTCTAATGGACTTTTAGGACCAGGCGATAGTATTATTGCTTCTGGATTTAATTCTTCTATCTGCTTTAAAGTTATTTTATCATTTCTATATACACATATTTCTTCATTTATTTCTTTAAAATATCTAAAAAGATTATATACAAAAGAATCATAATTATCTATCATCAAAATCATATTTAATTCCTCTTAATATATAACAAAGTTATTAATAATGTTTTTATTAATTAACAATTTAAGCTTTATAACTTATTTATTAATTATTTTAATGGAATTAATTCATCTTTTATTAAATCCCATTCATAAGCTTCTCCAGTATTTACATTAACATAATACCAACCTATTGTAGCTACATGGTCTTCCATTTTCTCATAAGCATGAATTACATAGTATTCTATACCATCTCTTTTATCGTTATGATCATACTCACACTCTATTTTAAAATTATCGCCGCCTACATATTTATTAACTATTTTTTCTGCATCTTCACTAGTTATTTTAGAGTTAGTTTTATTACTAGAATCTTTATCTTTGCTCTCTTTTACTTCTTCTTTATCACTATTATCATTATTAATAACTTCAGTATCTGTATTTTTTTCGTCAGTATTTTTTTTATCTGTATTACTATCAACAATATTTGATTTTTCATTATCACTTTCATTAGTATTATTTTCAATTATCTTATTTTCATTAATTTTTTGATTATTAGTATATCCAATTTTATCAACATTTTTATTTGAAAATTTTAATGAAATATATACTGCCAACCCAATAACTAATAATACTCCTACTAATATGAAAATTATTTTTTTATTTTTATTTTTTGCCATATAATTATCCTCCTGTGCTTTAATTATTTTAAAAAATTAATCCATGTATATAATATAACACATGGATTAATTTTATTTTATTTAAATTTAGGTATTTCAAATACTAATTTAATATTTGAAATAGAATCAAAAATTTCTTTATATTTAAAAGCTTGGTTATATGCCCATTTAACATCAGTAGCATATTGATGTACGGTAGGATTACTTGGATTCCATCTCATTTTATATAAGGTATCTTGTCCTGCATTTATATATCCATTAGAAATCCATTTTGCACCGCCATAAATCGCCTTGTCTATTGTATCCCATCCATTATTATAAGCAGTCTGCGCTCCTCCTCCATTTGGATTTGAATCAACAGCTCCTATACCAAAAAGATTGTATACTTTAACTCCATTAACAATTATGCCTTTAGCTAAATCAGATGTACCATTACCAGTTTCATGAATAGCATGTGCAGCTAAATATACAGGATTAACATTATATGCTTTAGCAGCATCTATAAACACTTGCCCTTTTCCATTTAGAACTCCATTAGGGTTAAATATATCATTTAAATCTGATGCCGAAATTCCATCAACATAACTTAACTTTAAAAATTGATATATTTGAGTTTCATCTTTTGACAATGTAATTGGGTCAGCTTTATTTATTATTTCCTGTTTTATAGCATTATATTGAGCTGGATTATTAAAAAATATATCTTCTGTTTTATTATTCCCATTTTCATCCTTTTCAATACTTCCATCAGGATTTTTCTTATATACTTTAATATAATATCCTTGTTGACCATTCTGTGTTATAGCATATCTCAACTCATATATTCCATTAGCATTTTTTACTTGAAGTGCTGGAGTATTTCCTATTTGTTTATTTACAAAATCATCAAATGCAATAGGATAATTAGTATAAGTTACATATGCATTACCCTTTTGAAAATTAACACTTTGTTCAGTTTTAGTACCATTATTACCGATAGCTTGTATTGTTAACTTATGTGGACCTATAGAAATAGAATCAAATTTTAAAATATAACTATAACCACTATTTTCAGCATTTGGATAATCAGAATATAACTTGCCTATATCTTCTCTACTATTACTTACTGTAGTACTTGAAAAAAATTTTTCATCAATATAAATATTAATTGTTTTAATTCCAGAAGGATTAATTGCCCAACCATTTATATTTAAATCATTTTTCATAATAAATCCTGATATAGGATTATCTATTGAAATTATAGGTTTAAGTATGTCATTTCCATTAGTAATTATTTGTCCTTTATTTAATCCATATTTGTTACTTAATTGTTGAAATTCATCTGAATTTACAAAACCAGCTAAAACCCATCGTTTACTATATCCATTATTTAGTTTATCAAGCCAATATGACTTTCCACTTGAATCAGCTTCTCTTCCATATATACTTCTATATAGCATATTAATATAGTCATTGTAATTTAATTTATTATTTTTAAATTCAGTAGTAAAAATAAAAGATTCTATAAATTCTGCAGCTGTTATCTTTTTACTATCCAACCTTGATACATGATACTTTAAACCATCTAAATCAGGTTGTCGATTATAAATTTGATTATATAGCCTTGTAACAAATTGTACTAAATCTGGTCTTCTATCTATTGCTTCTTTTAGTTCAATGTTCCCTACCGAAATTTTATATTTAGTAATATTATTTTTAAATTCATCAGTATATACTATACTTGCAATTAATCTTCTTCTTGTGTAACCATTATTCAGTAAATTAGTCCATGATTTTAAATCAATCTCATTAGGCTCTCTGTTATAAAAAGATTTATAAATAATTTTTATAAATTCATCATTTGATACATTGCGATTTATAAATTCAGGACAAAGTAAAAAGGCTTCTGCTAATGCTGAACCAGTTATTTTATTATTTGCAATTACTGATACATAAAATCTTAATCCATTATCATCTGGAACTCTATTTAATGCATTTTTGTATAAACTAGTTATAAAATTTACCGCATCCGGTCTTATATCAATTGGATCTGTTAGGAATATTGTTCCTTTTTTAATACCAAGTTCTACACATTGATTTGAAAATTCTGGTGAATTAAGAAACTCAGTTAACACTCTTAATCTACTATAACCACTATTTAAATTTTTTATCCAAGCTGCTAGTCCCTCTTTATCATAATTTCTTCCCAAAATTGATTTATAAAGCATACTTACATATTCTTCATCAGTAAGTTTTCTATTTCTAAATTCCTCACTTTCAAAAAAACTTTTAACTATATCTGAGGCGCTATCTTTAGTTTCTAATCGATAAGACCAAAATTTTAATCCATCTAAATCTGGCTCTCTATTTAACATAGTTCTATATAATCTTGTTATAAATTTATCTGTTGACTCAGAAGCATAAACAGTATTTATATTAAAAAAATTCGAAAAAAGTAAAAAAGTAAAAATTAAAATAAATAATTTTAATCTTTTAAAGTTATTCATTATCAACCCCCCCAATGTATCTTTCAATCTTTTATTTATAATATTAAATTAATATATAAATTTTACTTAAGTTAATATATTTTTTAATAGAATTATTTTAAAAACATTTTTTTATTTTTATTATATTGGATGATATTATTTATAATAGAAGATTTTAATAATATCATCAATACAAAGTAAACAATACTTCCAATAAAAATTTGAATTAATGTTGTAATAACTCCTATTCCCAAGAAATAACCTACAAGTCTTACTCCTACTGCCATAATTGCTCCTGCAATAAAACACTTTATAATTTCAAAATATGAACTTATATTTATATCTTTTCTTAATATATAAATTTGAACAATAGTAACAGTTACCTCAGCAATTACAGTTGAAATTGCTGCTCCAATTGATTCAAAATGTTTTATTAAAAATATATTAAGTACAAAATTTACAATTGCTCCAATTGTTACTGAAAAAGTAAATTCTTTATTTTTCCCAATTGGGATCATGTATTGAATTCCTAATACATTACTCCAAGCAATAAATAAAATTATAGGGCTTATTATCGGTATTATTATACTAGATTTAGAAAAATCTTCACCAAAAAACCAAGGAACAAATTCTTTCGAAATTGTAGCTATGCCAAACATAATTGGTATAGCTACAAAAGAAACAAATTTTATTGATTTATCGATATATTCATTAATTTTTTCTTTTTCTCCTTTTGAAAACATATTAGCCATTCTAGGTAACATTACTGTTCCTAGAGATGTAACAACAGCTAATGTTATTTTTACTATTTTCTCAGAATTTTCATATATTCCAACTTCTGTAGTATTGGCAAAAATTCCAATCATAGTTTTATCAAGAACAGTATAAATTTGAGTAGCAATTTGAGGTATAAATAATATCACTGTATTATTTAAATGTTTTACTATATTTTTCAGCTTAACTTCTTTTATAGCATCTAAATTTATAATATTTTTTAAGTATCCCCACATAATCAAATTTCCCATTAAATTAGAAATACTTAAAATAAGTACATATAATATTATATCATTCTTATCTTTAATTAATAAAAATATAAATATAACACTTATTATTTTAACTACACTATTTCTAGTTACAGTTTTTTTAAATTGCTCTAGTCCCATGAAAAACCATGATAAATCTACAGCTGCTGCAACTATGTTCAAAGATTGAATAACAGCTACCACCAAGTATTTTTTAAAAAAAATAAATATAAATAATAAATAGGCTACTATAGATATAGAACAAGTTATAATTTGAAGAGTATATATTGACCAAAAAGTTTTACTTAATTTTTCTTTGTCTTCTCTAACAGTAGCAATAGTTCTATTGCCATACAACCCTATTCCAAGCATCCCAAATAATATAAAATACTGAACTATAGAATTTGTATAAGAATTTATTCCTACTCCGTCTGCCCCTAATACTCTAGATACATATGGTACTGTTATTAAAGGTATAATTAAAATTAGTATTTGATACATAATATTATATATGTAATTTTTTATAACACTCATAGATTTCTCCTAAACTATATAAAATGCACATCATTTTATTATTCATTAAATTCTTTTTTTATTGTATCTAATGCTTTCCTTATTACATGGTGCATATCGTAATATTTGTACTCTCCAAGCCTGCCACCAAATATTATATTTTTTTCTTTATCAGCTAATTCTTTATATTTTAAATACAAAGAATTATTTTTGTCATCATTAATAGGATAATAAGGCTCATCACCTTTTCTCCATTTAGACGAATATTCCCTTGTAATTACGGTTTTTGAACTTTCAGTACCTTCAAAATGCTTATGTTCAATTATTCTTGTATAAGGTATTTCATATTCAGTATAATTGATTACTGCATTCCCTTGATAATTATCTATATCAACAATTTCATTCTCAAATTTAAGACTTCTATATTCCAATTCACCAAATTTATAATTATAAAATTCATCTATCATTCCGGTAAATACTATTTTACCTGCAATATTATCTAATTCATTTTTATTTTCGAAATAATTAATATTAAGTTTTACATCAACACCATCTAACATTTTTTCAATTATAACATTGTATCCACCTATCGGTATGCCTTGATATCTGTCATTAAAATAATTATTATCAAAAGTAAATCTTACAGGAAGCCTTTTAATTATAAAAGCTGGAAGTTCTGTAGCACGCTTCCCCCATTGCTTTTCAGTATAACCTTTTACTAATTTTTCATATATGTCCCTTCCTACTAATTTAATAGCTTGTTCTTCTAAATTTTTAGGTTCTTTAATACCTGCTTCCTCAACTTGTTTATTAATCATTTCTTTTGCTTCTTTTGGAGTTTTAACTTTCCACAATGCATAGAATGTATTCATATTAAATGGAAGATTATACAATTCACCTTTATAATTAGCTACAGGCGAATTAGTATATCTATTGAATTCTACAAAACTATTTACATAATCCCATATTTCTTTATCATTGGTGTGAAATATATGAGCTCCATATTTGTGAACATTTATTCCTTCTATATTCTCACAATAAATATTCCCACCTATATGACTTCTTTTATCAATCACTAAACACCTTTTCCCTCTTTTTTTAGCTTCATAGGCAAATACAGAACCAAATAATCCTGCTCCTACTATTAAATAATCATATTCTTTCAATTAAAAACACTCCTCTTAAATATAGAAATCAGTTGTTTGCTAAAATATTTAAGTTGTTTAATTTATATTTTTTTAAATATTTTAATAATATCTTTTTCAAATTCACTTTCAGATTTTTTTATTATTTCTCTATATTTATCAAATTTTCTTGTTTCTTCTTGATAATTAGAAAAACATTCTTTTATTTTATAAATTATTTTTTCTAAATTTGAAGGACTATCTTCAAATTTAAATGAATCATCAATTGGAACATCATTATAAAATCTCGCAGAGCCTTTTTTACCTGTTATTACGCAACATCCACAAATTGCAGCTTCTCTAGGAATTCTATCCTTCCCTGGATGATTCCCAAAATCTATATATACTTTAGATTTTCTTAATAAGTTAATAACTTCATCTCGTTTCATATTAACAATAGGTTCCCATCTAATATCAGGTCCATTTTCTATAAGCATTTTTGTAAACTCAAATCCTTTTTTAGGATTATATGCTACTATATTTTCTTTTTCACTAATATTTAAATTAACATTTTTATCCAAAAAATCTTTGTTTAAAAAATCTGATAAATAATATATATTGGTTAAATTTTTATTTTTTAAAAAATTTAAAGCATATTCAGATTGAGCTAAATGATATATATTATTTGAATTATCTAAATCAAAATATTTATTTAATCCTAATAGTAACTTTATTTTATTTTTAAATCCTATTTTCATATTTTTAATACTTTCAAAATAATTATCAACACTTAGCCACCATATTGATTTCCTAATATTTTTATACTTAAATAATAGACCAGTATTTGTTTCTGGTACTATAAGTAAATTTTCTTTTAAATCCTCAATTTTACTTACATATAAAGTTTTATACTTTTTATATTCATCTGGAACAGGATCCCCTTTAAAATCTCCATAATAAAAAACATATGCATTGTATCCCAATTTATTAAGTTTATATACTAATTGATGAAGAAGTTCTGGTCCTCCTGTAGTTTGTTTTGCGGGACATGCTACAAATATTTTAGAATTATTATATATTTCAATCATAAATCTTCCTCCATAATAATGATAAAAATGAGTTGATTTTTAATTATATGTTTAATAAGTTTGAAAACTTTATCAAACATATTTTCCATACTTACCTTTTTTATAATCTTTATATCCTCTTAAAGCCATTTTAATTTTATCTATTTTATTATCTTCAAATAAAAAAATTTTCATATTTTCTTTAATAAAATTAATTTTATCTACTTTTTGAATGTTTTTTAATTGTTTATCTTTAAATTTATTCCAAACATAAAATCGATTCCTAGTTATATAATATCTTCTTAAACTAGAATGATTAGTATATGTTATTTTTTTTCCATAGAAAATTTTTTTGCTTAGTATTACCTAGCCTATGGAACAATACCGCATTTTTTAATTTTATTAATTTATAGCCTTTCTCCAATATTCTATAGCAAAACTCATGATCAACATAATCTATAAATAAGTCTTCATTATATAGACCTATAATATCAAAAGTTTCTCTTTTCAATAAATTCCCAGAAGTTATATCACTATGTACATACTCAAATAATTCATTATTTTTATCTAAATTTACATTATTCATATTATTACATTTTAGTCCTACCTCTATATGATGTGGAAAAATTCCTAATATATTTTTTTGTTCGTTAACATCTATACTATTATATGTATTAATCATTGTAGACACCATATTAGGAGTAGCCTCACTATCATCATCCATAGTTAAAATCCAATCATAATTGTTTTTTAAGGCATATTTAACCCCTTGATTAAGTGCATAAGCAATTCCCATGTTTTGTTTATTTTTAATTAATTTTATATTATATTCCCCATTTATTTTATCTAAATAATTTAATGTATCCTTATTAGAACCATTATCCACTATTATTACTTTATCAACTTGATCTTTTATAGCATGAAAACATTTTTCAAATTCATTATCTATATTGTATGTAACAATAATACAACATATATTCATATTGATTTACTCTCCCTAGTATTAATTTTTAATTTTCTATTATAGCAAAAACCTTCCCTTATACCTTCTATAATTGCATTTGCCCTATCTTTGTCATGAATGATAATACTGACACTTTATTTTTAAATTATAGATTATTCTCATTGTAACACAACTCGCCTTTTTATTTTAAAAATCATCTAATGTCTTCCTGGGTAATAAGCAATATTATTATTAAATAATCAAATATATTTTACCTTTAAACAAAAACATAGAAATTTGGATGCTAACATATATCACATATATAAGTAAATACTTCATATTAATTCCATTTACTATTCCTACAGAAATCAAAATTACAAGATTTAAATAAATAATCTATATTAAATTTCTAAAATTACATATGATTTTAATATATCCATCTGATTACAATATCTCTATTTTAGCATCTCTTTTTTGATATAATAAGTTTCTTTCCACAGTTATAGTTGTATATTAATGTTCTCAAACACAATATTTTTCAACACTTAACCTGTCATATTAATAACAAAATTTTAAATATTCATTAAAATGTCCTTTTCTTTAATGCCTTTCTAGCTATATTAATAGTTAAATTATTTTCATAGTCAAACTCAATTAATTTTTCTATATGTTTCGTTCAATATCTTCTTAATTTATTTTAAATTTTGCGTTATGATTTCATTATTTTCTTATTATTCAATTTCAAATTTTCGCTTACATTAATATTATTTTAATGCGTATTTTCATCTTCTGGTAATAAAAATTCTCTGATAAACATAGATGGAAAAAATAAAGAAATTAAAATATATATATCTTCTAATAAATTTAAAGTTCCAATTGTATAAATTGCAGATATAAATGCAGCCAAAACAATTAATGCTGATTTTTTGTATGCTAATTTGTAAATTTTTCTATATAACATCCATATAATTAGCAAAAAAAATACTAATCCAATAATTCCAATAAAACTAATATAATTTAAATATATATTATCTAATATTAATTCTGGTACATTATATAATTTACTTTTTGGGTTTTGTATTTGAACTATAAATTTGCCAAAGAGTATATTTGAAATTTTCCAACTCTTTATATCAACTAATTGATTTTTCCAAAAATATACTCGAGTTAAAAAACTTTGTGAAGAAAACATAGTGTTATTAAATATCTTTGAAATTATAGGTACAACAACAAATAACCCTAAGATATATATTATAGGTATTGCTAATGGATATATATTTAATACCAAATCTTTTATTTTGTTGTTTAGAAACTTAAATATTGCTAAATAAATAAAAATATATAAAGTAAGAAAATAAACATTTCTAGTATAAGTAAAATATATTGAAAGTAGTAAAGATAATATAAATACAATATTTATAACTTTAACTCTAAAACTAACTTTTTTATAACTATTATAGAATTTTATTATATGAATTGATAAAATAAACAGCATAAATATTCCAAGTTTCAATCCTGATGAAAAAGTTCCAGTTGCTCTTACTAATCCACTCAAATTAAATGTATCAAACTGAATTAGAATATTACCCGCATTATCTTTAGCAAATGGAAATATTCTGGTATTAAATAAATGTTGAATAAAAGCGACTACAATATTTATAAAAGCAATAACATATAGTAGATATAAAAATTTCTTTAATTTTTCCAATTTTATTTCTGGTGGAAATACCAGAACAACTATACTTAGAAATATAAAAAATTGAGTATTTAATACATATCCTATATATCCAATTTTATAGGAAAGTGTAACAAATACAAAAAAACTATCTAAACCAATAAACAAAATAAATAATATAGATATTACAGATAATTTGTCTTTAACTATTTTTTTACCTTCATAAATTCCTACTCCAACATATAATAATGTTAAAAATAAGATAAAAACTTGTAAATGCATTCCTCTTATGAGTACTTTATTTAAAAGTATCATCTGCAGTTGCATAAAAGGCATAATTAATGCTAAATAAACTATAATAATGTATAATATAAGCTCAAATAACTTATTGCTATATATATGTTTTTCAAATTTTATCTTTTTTTTGTCAATCATAAAACCACCCTTTTTACTATTCAATTCTTTGGTATCCCCATCTTTTTTTTATAAAATCATTTATTCCTTTAATTATAACGGTTCTCCTAGTACTTGGGCTTAAAAATTTTACTATTCTTGTTACAAAAAAAAATGTATACGCTATATACTTATATCCTCCAACTAAATTTTTACTAATTAATATACATCTATTTCTTGTATAATAGTAATCATAAAGCTTAGATTTTCTTCCTGTAGATGCACTAACTTTATGATAGATTATGGATTTAGGATAATAAAACAACTTATAACCTTTACTCATTATCTTACAACAGAAATCAGTATCTTCATGATATAAAAAATAATCTTCACTTAGTAACCCTATATCATTAAAAACTTTTGAAGGTATTAACATAAAACAACCTGATATAAAGGATATCTCCTTTTCTTCATCATATTGATTATTATCTTTTTCATCTACTCCAATATGATATGAATTACCTTTTAACTTATCGAAAACTCCACCAGCATACCATATAATTCTTTTATTATCATAATAATTTATTTTACCTGTTGCTATACCTATTTTAGGTTCTTTTTTAATTCTTTCAATTAAAACACTTAGAAAATCTTTTTTAACTTCTGTATCATTATTTAAAAGTAATACGTAATCAGCATTATTCTGTAAAGCATATCTTATTCCTTCATTATTACCCCCTGCAAACCCTAGATTAACATTTTCCTCTAATATTGTTATATTGGGATATATTTTTTTTATATTTTCAACTGAATTATCTTTGGAATTATTATCTACTATTACAATTTTATAATTATTGTAATCTATATTTCTAATACTATCTATACATTGAATTGTATCTTTCCACCCATTATAATTTATAAGTATTATATAAACTAGAGGTTGATTTTCCATAAATCTAAATATCCTTTCTTAATATTTTTGAATAAAATATTCTTTAGCAACTATTTTAAAAAACTTAATATCTTCAATAAAATATCTTCTAAATAATCTTCTCGGTTCTTGAATAAATCTCCAAAACCACTCTAAACCTGCGTTTTGCATCCATTTAGGTGCTCTTTTTATATTCCCCGCTATAAAATCAAATGTAGCACCAACACCTAGTGATAAAGGAACTTTATATTCTTCTTTATATTTTGAAATCCATTTTTCCTGTTTTGGAGCTCCTAACCCAACAAAAAGAATATCAACATTTGCATCTTTAATCATATTTATAATTTTTCTATTTTCTTCTTCATTCTTCTCAAATCCATAGCTAGGAGAATATGTTCCGACAATTTGTATATTCTTATATTTCTTTTTAATATTATTAGCAGCCATTTCAGCAACCCCTTCTGCAGCTCCCAAAAAAAATATTCTATATTGTTTCTTTTCAATTAGGGGTAATAATTTAGGCAAAATATCTGAACCTGAAAGTTTTTCTTTTATTGGTTTCCCAAGAAGTTTAGATGCCCATATTATGGGCATTCCATCAGCCGTTACAATATCAGCATTCTTGTAAATATTATAAAATACTTTATCATCTTGCATTTTCACAACATGATCAACATTTATTGTTAAAAGGTACTTACTAGAATTCTTATCCTCAACAGCTTTATTAACAAGATCTATAAGTTCATCCCAAGTTAAATTATTTATATTTACATCAAAAATATTACAAATATTATTCACAACAAGCCTCCCGATAATATCTAATCATTTTTTTGACAATATCTATCCAGGAAAATTTTTCTAATCTTTTATATCCCTTATTTATTAATTCCATTCTAATTGTGTCATTCGATAAAATATTCTTAATTTCATTTACCATTTCATTTTCATTATTTGGATTAATCAATATAGCACTATCCCCCGCAACTTCTGGAATTGATGAAACATTAGAAGTTATTACTGGTATTCCACAAGCCATTGCTTCTAAAATTGGCAAGCCAAATCCTTCATAAATCGATGGATATATAAAACAATATGCTCCATTATAAATAGCAATTAATTCCTCATCGCTTATATAACCCGTTATAACTACATTATTATTTAAATTTAACTCTTGAATCTTTTGATTTATTATATTATTGCCCCAAGCTCTTCTCCCTACTAAAACCAATTTAATATTTTTATATTTGTCATCTTGTATAACCTTACTAAATGCAGTTAACAGCTTAGGTATGTTCTTCCTTGGTTCTAATGAACAAACAGATAAAATATATCTTTCACCAGTATTAAATTTATTCTTAACATTATTAATATCATCTAAACTGCTGATCTTATTAAATTTTTCTGATATAGATTCACCAGTTACAACAACTTTAGATGTATATTTATTAAATACGCTACATATATTTTCCTTTGAGTTATTAGATACGGTAAAGATGTATTTTGATTTTTTTATTGCTATTTCACTTAAAGGTTTCATATAGAGCTTATTCTTATAAGAAATAGTCTCAGGAAATTTCCACATCGTAGCATCATGAAGAGTAAAAATAATATTTTTATGTTTTACTAATAATCCAGGTGGAAAAGCTGGAAAGTGTATTACATCTGGCTTTACTTTATTTACAATAAAAGGTATCCATATTTGTTCACAAAATATTTGGCTATTACTTTTACAAATAATAAACTCAGCTTTGTTTTTATATTCCACTAACTCATCGTGAATTTTATTTCTAAAAAGAATAGTATAATTATTCTCCTTGTCATACTTTATTAAATTTTTTACAATCTGTAATGTGTAATATTCTATTCCAGTCGCTTTCCTTATTAGCGAAGTCGCATCTATTAAAATTCTTATAATAACTTCCTCCTTCTAAAAACTATAAATTAAATATAATTATTGTTCGTTAATAGTATTTTTAATATTTTTTATATTATCAATTGTCTTACTTGAACTAATAAAGATTATATTATTGCTTTCAACAGCAATAATATTATCCAAATCTGCAATTACAATAGGTTTACTTGAACTAACAATAATATTATTTTTTCCATTAAATATTTCTACATCACCTAAATGCACATTATTAAATTTATCTTTTTGTCTGTATCTTGATAAGCTCAACCAACTTCCCACATCATCCCATCCAAAATCACTTGGAATTACATATATGTTTTCTGCTTTCTCCATAATTCCATAGTCAACAGATATACTTTCTACATCATTGTATTTTTTATCTAAAATCACTTCAAATTCATCATCATCGGTAGCAGCTATCTCTCTTAATATTTCATAAGTTTCATTAAGATGCTTTCGTGTGAGCTTTAAAATAGTGGAAGTTTTCCAAATAAACATACCTCCGTTCCACAAAAAATTACCACTCTGTAAGTACTTTTTGGCAGTATCTATATTAGGTTTTTCTACAAATTTTTTAACATTTCTTATTTCTAATCCACCTATATTTTTAAATACTTCTCCATAGTTTATATATCCATACCCGGTTTCCGGTCTATCTGGCTTCATACCTATAGTAACTATAGCATCATTACTATTTTCAATAAATTCATTAGCAGCATTTAATATTTCTCTAAATTTATCTTCATCTTTTATTAAATGATCAGAAGGCAACACAGCAATAGTTGCATCTTTATAATATTTATCTATTATAAAAGCAGAAAGCCCAATACATGGAGCAGTATTTTTACCTACAGGTTCTATTATTATGTTTCTTTCAGGTAATTCTGGTAACTGTAATTTAACAAGTTCAACATATCTTTTAGCGGTAACAATAAATATTCTTTCCATTGGAATTAGTTTTTTAAGCCTTTTAACTGTCATTTGAATCATTGTATCTTCACCCAAAAGATTAAGAAATTGTTTAGGTTTTTCATCTGTAGATAAAGGCCAGAAACGTTCACCTTTACCACCTGCCATTATTAAAGCACATAACATTAATGATACACTCCTCTATTTAGCATTTTCATCTCCGAATAATACAAAAAATGTTTTAAATATTAATTTCATATCAATCCATGTATTTCTTTCTTCTATATATTTTATATCTAATTTCATCCAATCTTCAAAATCTATACTGTTTCTTCCCATAACTTGCCAGTAACATGTAAGCCCTGGTTTTGCTAATAATTTTTGCTTTTGATAATTGGTAAATTGGCTTACTTCTTTAGGAAGATTTGGCCTTGGGCCTACCAAAGACATGTCCCCTTTAAGGACATTAAATAATTGTGGTAATTCATCAATACTTGTTTTTCTGATAAATTTTCCTACTTTTGTTATTCTAGGATCATCTGTCATCTTAAACATAGGTCCAGACATCTCATTTTTGTCTTTAAGTTTATCAAGTAATTGTTCTGCATTTTCTACCATAGATCTAAATTTATACATTTTGAAAAGCTTTCCGTTTTTTCCTACTCTTTCTTGTGAAAATATAATTGATCCACCTGATTCAATTTTTATTGAAATAGCTGTTATTATCATTATGGGGCTTAATATAATTATTCCAAACAAAGAGCCTAAAACATCTATAAACCTTTTTGTTATATAATACCCCTTGCTCTTTTCAAATTTATTAATATTTTCATCTTTATAAACAGAATCTTCTTTGCTTACACTCTCCATAAATATTTCCCCCTACAAATTTGACATAAAATCTCACTATATGTCAACAATGCATATTTTATTATACTAATATTCAGCCATTTTTTCAAATTTATTAAAACAAAAAAGTAAATATATTGTATCTTATTTCATTTTACATACTTAAATTTTTACTAAAATTCTATATTACAATCTTTTAATAATGGGGCTTTTTTATCTTTATCTGATAATAGTACTTCTTCTATTCCATCCATAGGCCATTCAATACCTATATCAGGATCATTCCAAAGAATTCCACCTTCAAATTCTGGATGATAAAAATCTGTACATTTATATACGAATTCTGCTTCATCTGAAAGAACTAAAAAGCCATGTGCAAAGCCTTCTGGTATATAAAACTGTTTTTTGTTTTCAGCACTTAATCTAATACCTTCCCATTGTCCATAAGTAGGTGAATTTTTTCTTAAATCTACAGCTACATCAAAAACTTCTCCGCTTATTACCCTAACTAACTTACCTTGTGCATGCTGCTTTTGAAAGTGAAGTCCTCTTAATACTCCTTTCTTAGATTTTGATTGATTATCTTGAACAAACACCATATCAAGCCCTGCATTTTTAAAATCTTCATAATTATATGTTTCCATGAAGTAGCCTCTATGGTCTCCAAATACTTTAGGTTCTATTATATATACACCTTTTATTTTTGTTTCAGTAAATTTAAACTGTCCCATGTATATTCATCCCCTTACTTATTTCCATACATTTTTTCATAGTATTTTGTATATTCACCTGATGTTATTCTTTCCATCCATTCTCTATTTTCTAAATACCATTTTATAGTCTTTTTTATTCCTTCTTCATAAACAGTTTCAGGGTACCATCCAAGTTCCTCTTTTATTTTTGTTGGATCAATGCCGTATCTTCTATCATGACCTTTTCTATCTTCTACATATTTTATTAATTCTTCTGTTACTGTATTATCAACATTTTCATTTATATACTCAATTATAGTTTTTACTATATGTATATTTGTTCTTTCGTTGTGCCCTCCAATATTGTAAACCTCTCCAAGTCTTCCACTATTTATAACCATATCTATTGCTTTGCAATGATCTTCAACATAAAGCCAATCTCTTATGTTAAGTCCATCTCCATATACTGGAAGTGTTCTTTTGTTAAGACAATTATTTATTATAAGAGGTATTAATTTTTCTGGAAATTGATATGGTCCATAATTATTTGAACACCTTGTTATATTTACTGGCATCTTGTATGTATCAAAATATGCTTTAACAACTAAGTCCGCTCCTGCTTTACTTGAAGAATATGGGCTGTGTGGATTTATTGGTGTAGTTTCAGTAAAATATCCTGTTTCACCTAAAGATCCATACACTTCATCTGTAGAAACTTGTAAATATTTTTTGCCTTCTTTAAATCCACATTCTGTTTCCCATGCGTTTTTTGCACCATTTAGTAAAGTTACTGTACCAAGTACATTGGTATGTACAAATACTTCTGGCTCTCGTATGCTTCTATCTACATGTGATTCTGCTGCAAAATTTACTACATAATCTATGTCATTTTCATTAAATAATTTTTCTATTAATTCCTTATCACATATATCTCCTTGAACGAATGTATATCTTGCATCATTTTCTACTGATTTTAAATTTTCAAGATTTCCAGCATAAGTTAGCTTGTCTAAATTTATGATTTTTATATCATTATATTTTTTAAGCATATAATGAACAAAATTTGATCCTATAAATCCTGCTCCACCTGTAACTAAATATGTTTTCATAACATCCTCCTGAATATAATAAAATTTTAAAATGTAATTTATTATAATTAATTATATTTTTAAAATTAATCTTTGACTAATTGTTTTGTTGTTTTAAATGCATATACAATATTTTTTCTTTTAATAAATAAGTATATTATATATATCAATAAATAAATTATAGGTCCTATCCATGAATTGGTAAGCCAACCTGTCAATATAAAGGCTATAGTCATAATTGTTTCAAAAATAATATCATTACTTAATGAAATATTAAGTATATTAAATAAAAAAATTTCAGCCAAAATGCACCTAAATGCTAATAATATTACTATAGATACAATTGATAATATTAAATTTTTAAATACGAAAGTAAATATAAACGTAAGCATCAAACTAAGTATTACAGATATTATATTTATAAATAACATTAATTTTTCTTTTCTTAATGTCTTAAAATAGGTGTTTATTAGTAAAGACATTTTCCCTTCATAAATACACATAGGAAATACTAATGCCATATATTTTAAACTTTCAGAATAATTTGGTAACCATAATGATAAAATCATTTTTAAAGGATAATATACTATAAGTATTCCAAATAAAAATGTCATTAAAAATCTATTAATAACTAAATATATTTTTGATAATTTTTTTTCATCTGTCCTTTTCATTATAGGAAACATTATTATCCCAACCGCATTTATAAATATCATTATTAAATTAGAAATACTTAATGTAAGTGATACCTTACCAAAAGTAGCAACATCCCATGTGTGTTCAATGCCGAATCTTATAATCCCTACTATTAGCATACTTGCTATATTAGCAAACATTAATTTTATACCCACATTAATATTTTCTATTGTTTCTTTTAGATTTAAATAAAAAAATGATATATTTTTAATAACAATATCTTTACAACAATATATAGAAAATAATAAAGAAATTAATTTCCCAATTAGATCAGCTACAATCATTAGCTTATATTCTCTAATTCCTATCATTAAAAACATAATGATTAATATACAATAAAAAATTTTTTCTATAAGAGTTATTTGAGCGTATTCTTTTATTCTGTTTGTAGCTTGTAAAATATATAATAGCATTGTCCTAGAATTAGTTAAAAATAAACATAACGCAGTCATTTTAAATACAAACATTTTATTAATATCATTTATATAAATATTAGATATAATAAATATAGATATACCTATTATCAACTGCATAATAGTTAACATCCAAAATTGTGAAAAAAACACTTTTTTATTAAGTTTATTGTAATCTTTGCCACCATATCTTAAGTATATACCATCATTCCAACCAAAATGTAAAAAACCTACATATGAAGAATAAAATAAATACAATTGCCAATATCCATATTCTTTAACTCCTATTAATTTAGGTACTATCAAAACTACTACAGAAGATACTATCATAGAAGTCAGATTAGAAAATAATGTATATGATAAATTTTTTAAAAAAGTAATAAATTTATTATTCAATTTCCCATTCCTCATTTTCTTTATTACTTCTGTATTTCATTTGCTACTTTTAAAAGATATTGTCCATACTCTATTTTAGATAAAGGTTCTGCTAAAGCTATAAGCTCATTTTTATCTATAAATCCTTTTCTGTAGGCAATTTCTTCTATACATGCTACATATAAACCTTGCCTTGTTTGTATAGCTTCAACAAAATTAGCTGCATCTAAAAGTCCTCTATGAGTTCCTGTATCAAGCCAAGCCATTCCTCTTCCAAAAAGTTCAACTTTAAGCTTACCTCTTTTTAAATATTCATTGTTTACAGCTGTTATCTCTAATTCTCCTCTAGGAGAAGGTTTTATATTTTTAGCTATTTTAACTACATCATTGTCATAAAAATATAACCCTGGAACAGCATAATTAGATTTTGGAACTTTAGGTTTTTCTTCTATTGATACTACATTATTGTCTTTATCAAATTCTACAACGCCAAACTGTGTTGGATCGCTTACATGATAACCAAATATAGTAGCTCCTTCTTCCCTTTTTACAGCTCTTTCAAGCCTCTCTGAAAAACCATAGCCATAGAAAATATTATCTCCAAGTACTAAAGCTACTCTATCATTTCCAATAAATTCTTCTCCAACTATAAATGCATCTGCAAGACCTCTTGGTTTATCTTGTATTGCATATTCTAATCTTAATCCTAATTGACTTCCATCGCCTAAAAGTTCTTTAAACGTACCTATATCTCTTGGCGTTGAAATAATTAATATTTCCCTTATACCAGCTAACATTAAAACTGATAAAGGATAATAAATCATAGGTTTGTCGTATATTGGAAGTATTTGTTTAGATACTGCTTTTGTTATAGGGTAGAGTCTTGTTCCTGATCCACCTGCAAGTATTATACCCTTCATTTTTCTTTCTCCTTCTTCAAATTAATCTATTAATATACAAATATTATATAATGTTTCCATGAATATGTCTATTCTAAGATTTTTTTGTAGTTTTTAATATATTAATATTTAATGTACTAAAACTACATTTTCATTTTAAATTTATATATTTTTTATAAACATCTTTAATGCTTCTTCCCAATGTCTCATTTCATCTCCAACTGTACATCTTAACATCATATTATCTAAAGAAGAGTAAGATGGTCTTTTGGCTGCACGATTAATTTTTTCAGACGTAATTGGATTTACACTACAGTTAATATTAGAATATTCAACTATCCTGCATGCAAAGTCATACCAACTGCATTCTCCATTTCCTGTACAGTGATATATTCCATATTCTTCGGTTAAAGCAAGTTTTAGTAAATGATATGCTAAATCTTCCGCATTTGTTGGATTACCTCTTTGATCGTTAACTACATCTAATTTGCCATTTTCTTTTGCTGCTTTTATTATGGTTTTAACAAAATTTTTACCATAATATCCATAAAGCCATGCTGTCCTAACTATAAAGTATCTACTGCAAAATTGTTTTACATATTCTTCTCCTAAATATTTTGTATTTCCGTACACACTATTAGGTTTTGGAATATCGTATTCTCTATATGGTTTACTTCCATTCCCTTGAAAAACATAATCTGTAGATATATGTATAAGTTTAGCTCCTATTTCTTCGCTTATTATAGCTAAATTCCTTGGTCCTATAGCATTTGCCTTAAATGCTATATCTTCATTTGTTTCGCATCCATCTACATTAGTATAGGCTGCACAGTTTATTATTACATTTGGTTTTATATTTAAAATGTATTTTTTTGCAGAATTTAAATCAGCTATATCTAATTCATCAATATCTACCCCAAAAACTTCTGCAGTTTTATATGCTTCATTTAAAGGTCCAAGTTCTGAATTCATGCTACTTATCATTTTTATTATCTGCATTCCCAGTTGACCTTTTGCTCCAGTTATTAAAATTTTCATCCAGTTTCCCTCCAATAATATAATTTTTTATATATTTTTGTATTTTACGACAAGATTATTATATTATTTATTTTTTTATAAGTCCATTTAATTTATATATTAAATCTTTTTATATATTAAATCTTTCATAAAAATTTTTCTCATAATATAAATCCTAAAATAGTAATTATTGGAATATTCATCTCATAAGAAACAATATTTTTAAATTTTAATAAATATTTTAAAAAAGATTTAAAGTCATCTAAGAAAATAAAACTCAACAAAAAAGAGAAAATCAGGCTTTTATATCTGATTTTCTCTCTATTTTTTAAACAACTTTTTTTCTATTTGAACGATTTTTTTACAGTTAAACAAGTTTATTTGTAGAATACAGTATATACAATACTGTATATAAATAAAAAACTCATGTCAAAACCCAACACCCCTCAAACCCTTGCCCCATCTATCCTTAACCCTATTCTTCTAATTCCTTCCATATAAAAAAGTCATGTCAAAAATCACCCATTTCCCTTGTTACTTTACCCTAATATTTTCCTATTTCCCCTCTCATTTTAGATAAAAAAGTCGTGTCATAAATAGGGATAAGTATCAAGGGAAAAGGGGAAAGTTTTAATCAATATCTTTTATCAATACACCATTCAAACCTAATAAAATCAATACTTTTACCCTTATACCTTAACCCTTAATCCTATAGACTCAATAAGGTTTTCTACCCTATTTTCACCATGACTTTTAACATGACTTTTTTATTTTTAACACAACTTTATTATTCGTGACACGAGTTTTTTTGGGTTATACAGCTGGCGAAACCAGAAATCATCTCATAACCGCTTATCAGAGTAAATATATTTCCAAAGAACAATATAATTCTTTAGATGCAAAATTGGTTGAAATAATCAGGATGTTGTATGGTTACATAAAGAGACTGAAATCCGAATAAAACGACAATTCATATTTTAATGAGACATAACATTAATACAATAAGGATTAAAGGTGACTTTCTCCTAAATCCTTTAATCCTCATTACTTTAGTACCCTTTAAGACTTCTTGGACTTCTATATGTTGACTATTTGCCGACAAATATGTTGTTTTATCTCCATAGAATAGCGTAAAATATTATTGAAAAGGAAGTGAAAATATGTCTCCTAAAACGAAAACGGTAAGCCTTGAAGAGTTTTTAGAGATGGATAAAGGAGAAATAGACTTGAATACTTTAATGGCGAAATTATCTGTCTTCCATTCCCATCAATAGAACACCAGCGGGTTTTATTAAATATTGCAGCAGAATTCAGGAATTATTTTAGGGGTAAACCCTGTGAAGTGTTTATCTCCCCTTTAGATTTATGGCTCATAAATAAAGAAAAGACCTTGAATTTCAAGGTTCAGCGTGGCTTGATGTTAATCTGTGATAAGGCAGGATTGAGGGAAAGCGCATATTATGGTGTACCCATCTTAATTATTGAAATAATTTCCCCTTCCAACCAAAGTCATGACAGAATAAGAAAATATAATACTTATATGGAATTTGGTGTGAAAGAATATTGGATAGTTAACCCAAAACTTAAAACTATTGAAGTCTATGTTTAAAAAGAAGGCGAATACAAACAGAACGGCGTTTATAATGGTTGTAACAGTGCAGTATCTCCAAGTTTTGATGAACTTGAGATTCACTTGAAAGAAATTTTTTCAGAATGATAAGATGCGAGGTTTTAGAATTTGTTACTTACACATAACATGACTTTATTATTTTTAACACAACTTTTTCATTTTTGATATGACTTTTTTATCTCTAATATGAATTTTAATGGTTATGCAATAGTAACAAAAGTTGATTATAATGTTATCTATCACTACTATAATTATTATATTAATATATAAGAGTAATAATTATCACAATCAGTAAAACTATTGATGGTGTAACTTTTCTAAAATAATCCTCCTTTAATTTCACTTGGAGTCCGAGGATGAAATCTAAAAAATTTCAAAAATAATAAGCCTTGAGATTTATGATTCCCAAGACTTCTTGCCCTAAATGTTACCTAACTAAGGTACTCTGGCTAACAATATCCCTATATAAAGACACGCCTATAATCGAGTAAAAACTCTAAAATCGAAGTTTATAATAATTCACTTTTACTTATATCTATATTTTATAATATAATTTAAGATGATGTAGCCCTCTTTTAGAAATCCCTTCCTAAAATTTTTCTACTTCTCTCTTTTGCTATTTCAATTCTATCGTATTTTTTAATGCTCTCAGGAATTATAAATGATACGATAAGAATGTAAGAAAGTGATCATTTAAGAATGTACAAATTGATTATATGTATAGTATAATTATCAATATTTAAATTGGAGGTAATTATGATTATACATATAGATGTTCATTCTGAAATAAAGATAAATAAGTTAGAAGATCTTCATAAATTAAAGTTAATTATGGAGGAAAACAATTTGAAAGTAAACAAAAGTCAGATAGCTAGAGAACTTGGCGTTGATCCACGTACCGTAGGTAAATATTTAAATGGATATGTTAAACCCACCACTAGAAATCGCAAAT